>JAFEGT010000061.1:820-7205 GCA_018239765.1 Verrucomicrobiota bacterium | reverse complement strand
GCGATGTAGTTGCTAAATATTGCTTCATTTGAGCTATTTACATCACGAAATGTCCAGCTAAAGTACATGGCAACACCGCCAAGGCCATCTCCACCCCAGTGAAGCGATGGATAATCAAAGCCAAATCCATTTGTATTTGGTGGAAGCACTTCTGCCACCTGTTGCCAGGTTTGGCCACCATCGGAGCTTGCACATATATTTATGCTTGTGCCTGTATCGGTCGATGCATCATAGAGTGGGCCTCTATTGCCATAGATAATCCAGTGGTTACCTACAGAGTCTGTAGAAATACGTGGAGAAGTTCTCATAGCCTCTAGAGCCGTTGTTTCAAGGCGAACCTGTGGCGACCAAGTTTTTCCACCGTCGTTAGAGTAGGTGGTGATGATGTTGTTGCTATCATACGGAAATGCATCGGTAAGCGGCACATTGTTAAACTGCGGCGTCATCAGCACGATATTGTCTTTATCTGCTGGGTTGATGGTGATGCCTGAGCCTGCCCCCACAACGCAATATCCGTAAACGAACGGATCTGGCTGAACTGCTACCTGATTTGAGGTGAGCGATATTGTTGGAATGCCTTGTCTGTAGATAATATTACCTACAGCTGCATAGCAGGAGGGTTGATCTGGATGAACTGAGTTGTTAGCATAGGTAAAGGCTACAACATCATCATAAAATGAGGACTGCTGCAGGTCCATAAACTGCCCTGGAAAGGTCATAGCATTAGGCGTAGAGAGAGTTTTGCTAATAGGCATATTTTTTGGAGGGTTCTGAAAGTGGTTTGCGGCTATATAGGAGACGATTGTTGGCGTCAGATTATAGCTTCCAGGAGCAAGGGGGCTAAAGTTAGGTCCTGAAATTTTGATTCTGCCTTCACGATCGATCTGCAGCTCATAATTATCTGCCTGGATTGAAAAGGTGAGCGGCACAACTGTGTCTGGCCGTATTTCAGTTGGCAAAAAGCCATCTCGCAAGTAGAGATAGCCGCCAGCAGGTGGTGGAACGCTTCCTGCATTTTCATAGCAGCTGTCGGCAGTTGTAGGGATTGTAAAATTAAGCTGAGGTAGCTTTATCTGCACCTTGCTTCCCTTTTGGGTGATCTGGAGTTGAGTCGATATGCTGTTATCGACACTGTTACATTCATCATCGGTAAATCCATTCCAAAACCCATCTTCAAGATCCAAAACAATTGGATGTGTGTAGGTGTGCTGAAACGATGATGAGGACGAATTGGACGAGCTCGACGCATATCCTACGGTAGAACAGAGGCAGCCGAGTGCTAAAGTACAAATCAAAATATTCATAAAAAACTCCTTAAAGGAATGAGGAAAACAGAAGCTGAAATTTTTATCAATTGAAAATATTAGAGAGCAGCGCATCGGCTATGAATGTCTCTAAGCTTCAACTCGCTCTCCTTTTGCTATAAAAAAGCATCACTAAACAATTTTTACCTATAGCGCGCATGTAACTATGCATGCTATAGTTTTTGCCTTGGTTTGCTAATTTTTAGTGTTGATCGTAATTACGACTGCTAAAAGTATTTATGAAATAGGCAATAGATCTCCCTCATGATTAACCCTCCACTTTTTTCTGCTGCAAGTAATGGAAATGTTGATGAATGTAGACGTCTTATTGAAGAGGGCGCTACTGTAAATATCGTATGTGGCAAGAACAGGTGGTTGCCTATTCATGCCGCGGCGGCTTCTGGTCATGCTGAAGTTATAAAAGTGCTCATACAGTCAAGGTCTCTCGTAGATCCAAAAACGTTATATCATGAAACCCCATTTATTCTGGCTTGTCAAAAGGGCCATGCTGCGGCTGCTCGAGTGCTTTTAGACTTCCAAGCCAACAAGTATGCTTCGCCCAATAGAGGCTGGAATGGTCTTCATGTGGCAGCAGCCAGAGGCCATATTTCAATTATTGAGCTCTATACAGATTGGCCAGAGCTTATTGATCTCAAAAATGCAGATGGTGCTACAGCCTTTTTTCTTGCATGCCAAGTAGGATCTCTTGATGTAGCGAAAAGGCTACTAGAACTTGGTGCAGATCCTCTTACAAGAAAAGTTGGTGGTCCAACAGCACTCCATGCAGCTGTTGAATTTGAGAGCATTGAAACTATAGAGCTGCTTCGCCACTACAAACAGCTGATAAACGCGCAATCATTTCGAGGTACTACTCCTCTTGATATTGCCTGCAGCAAAGGTAATAAAATTGTTGTTCAGACGCTTCTTGACGCAGGAGCAGATCCTAATGCTGCCTATTCCGAGAAAAAAAACACACCGCTTCACCTGCTTGCAAGTGGAGGTTATAGTGATTGTATAGGCTGTTTTAGGGGGCTTAAGGTGAATCTTGAGGCTCTAAATGTCGATAACGTTACACCTTTTGAGGCGGCTTGTTGCACTGGAAATTTAGAGGCTGCCAAGGAGCTCATTAGTCTCGGAGCAAATAGCGAGCGGGTCTGTTCAAAAACGGGTGAAACGCCAGTTCATCTTATAGCATTCAAGGGTCATGCCCACATGCTTGTGCTCTTTAAAAATAAAAAATACATCTTAAATCTGCGAGCAAAGAATGGTGTAGTGCCGTTACATTTTGCATCCCATAGTGCCCAATGTGTAGAGGCGCTACTTGATGCTGGAGCCTCCATTCGATATTTGCCAAATGAACCTCTCTTCTACCGGTTGGAAATCATCGATCTGTTTTTACGTCACCAACAAAAAAGGATGCAGGCGTGTAAGGCAACTGTAGAAAATATAGAAACAATCCTAGATCTTTTGATAGATCACGCAATTCTTATGCGCCGATTTAATAAAATTTTGCCTCTTAATGCAGCGAGTCTCGATGCTTTTGTACAGCAAATGAATACTCTTAGTTGTGATGAGTTGTGGCGGGCGGCCCAGTGCATTCCATCACGCCCAAACTACGATCGTTCAAAGCTCTATAACGATCCTGAGCGATTGCGTCTTGGGGGATATATAAAAAATCTGCAGCTCAAAAGGCTTAATTCAATATCAGTTAGGGATAGTAGACTGCAGCAAGCGATGGCTGAGCATCGAGAGCATCTTGAAACGCTCGGAAATATATCTGCTGCCGTTCTCTATCGCTCAAGCTGTAGGATTGCTCACATCCCTGGGCTTGAGCAGCTGCATGCTCTTAATACGCGTATCTTTCAAAAATGCACCATGGCTGAGTTTGAGCAGATCTTGGTGGAAAGTACCCCTAGTGTCCCCCAAGCAAATGCGATAGCTCCCGCTATCATTTCTGATGCCGAGTTTGATTCAATGCAGGTTGGAGTGCTTCTTATGAGTCGTTATGGACTTTCAGCCCGAGAAATCCAACAGCAACAGTTTGTAAAATCTGGTCTGATTTTGGGTCGGGATCTGCGGCTAATTGGAGTTGGTAATAATTTTCAAAAAGAGATGCGTGAAAGAAAAGAGGCGCTCGAAACATGGCTGAGATTAAAACCGCTTCATGAAGGGCGTATTTCCTTCGCATTGCGCCGGGTGACTATCTTAGAAGAAAAGCTTTCTCGAGAGCAAAATGGGGATGATCTCGCGGTGCGTTTTGGTAATCTTGCTATTTCTGCCGGTATGGCTACAGAGGAGCTGCTTGCAGAGGTAGATAGAGACTCTTGCCTCATTCTGATTGATATGTTTATTGAGAGCCATCTAGAGCCTGTTCACCTAGAGCTTAATAGGACAGAATCTTGGTCTCTTTCAGAATATGTCTCCAAGACAAATAAGCCCTTTTCACCTCATTTTTTTGGATGAGCAGAGGTCAGGTGTTCTACAATTGACTCTCGGTATTCAAAACAGTAAGTTATATATAATAAGTATTTTGTATTTCTTTCTTTTAATGTTACAACATTGAATAATGGTTTGTATGAATATAACTATGCATGATCATTTAGGTAACTTAAGGGATTTTTTTTGGCCTTTGGCCTTTGCTGACTGGAAAGAAGATGACGTTACAACAAAAGGGGTGGTACTAAAACATCCAAGCTTACTTGATCGGCTTTTTTTTGCCTGCAGTTCTTGCCGGCCTGCGTTTAATATTACCCAAACGATCGCTTGCGTCCAAAGAATTATTAAAGAGCTTCCTACAGTGGAAGCTCTACAGCAGCATACTGCTGATGAATGTGATCAGCTTCATCCAAACGAAGATGGGACAGTTCTCTGCTTACAAGCTTCATTGCTCTTTTACGCGGTAAGAAAGGCGATTGACACGCTTAACAAGCATCCTAAGGTTGCAAGAGCAAATATAATACCTGTGAGTATCCTTCCATTTCTTGAGGTAAAGAGCCGTAGCACATTTGATCGGGTTACTCCTTTTCGTATGAGTACAATCTGCCGTTTAGAAGTAAAAGCTCCTCGAGTAGAGCCTTTTGATAGGTCTCTTGCTGAAGAAATGCATGCGCTCAGAATAAGGATTGAAGAGGAAATTTCCCGGCCTGGATTTAGCCTGCAGCAGCTCTACTTTTTTACTCCAGAACTGAAAAAAATGCTTCCTTCTTGGCTACAAGGGCTTTTAGGCTATTCACTGCCAGCTGTTGGTCTTTTGCATCTTCTCAAATCTCTTGAATGTTCAAAAGAATCGGCCCATTTTCATTCCCAAATTGTCCTGCTTAAAGAGGCTTTAGAGACAGCACTTATTATCACACTCATCATTATTGAGCCCTCTACAGAACGAAAACATCAACGAATAGCGCTTCTTGAACAGCATCTTTATGAGCGCTTTAAGGCTCTACAGACAGGCCAGCGTATGCTTGTGCCTGCAGGATTTTTTAATGGCAATATCTATGATCCCATTTCGCTTTCGCAAAATGATCTTGGCCATTTTGTGCTGCTAGAGTTTCATAGAAAAAGTGATGATTTAGTCGACGTTCATTGCTATAACACAGGCGATGGAGTAGAGTTTCATAATCGTAGGAACAAAAAGATTCTGCCCTGGACAGTGCAAAATGTTTCTAGAAGAAAGGTGATAGAGAGCCGCTTTCATCATGAGCTTGCAGCATTTACTGTTGGGGGAATGGACGGAAGGCCTCGGGCTGCAATGGAGGATTTTTACGGCAGACTTATTGCGAATCTTCTGGAAGAAACCGAAGTGAAAAAAATGGTCATGTCTCATCAGGTTCTTATTGAGGAGCAGCTTTTTTCAGATGAGAGAGACGTGGTTAAAAAGCAGCTCGACGACATAACCCTTGATGAGCTTTATAGAAAATTTGAAGCAGTTGATGTACCTAAAGCAGATGAACCCGGTATCTGGAAGGCCTGTTTCCACGCCAAAAAAAAACTATATAAAGCCAAAGTGCGTTTGCATAGAGTTGTGTTTTCGAAAGCTCCAGTAGAGGCTATTTCGGTAAGGGTTGATGGCGTAGATCTCTTTGAACGTATGCATACCCAATGGATTCGCACCTCTCTTTCGCAGCCATCCGATGAGGCGCGCATTTCTGAGGCGTTGCAACAGGTTAAAAGCCGTTCAGGCATGCTCGAACGGCTCCTCTTTGCACATTCAAAAGACTCCTTTTTTGAATTTAAAAGTCAAAACACCAAAGAACAAAAGAGCTATAGGATGCAGGATCAGGTGGCCTCATGCGCTTTTAGTGCTCCGTTTGCGTGGCTTGAATCAACGCTGCCTGATAAAAAGAGTATGGCCGATTTCATGCTGCAGGTGAATAGGCAACATATTGCACGTGTTGAAAGCTCTCTACAGGACAATGTAGTGTCCTACACCCATCCTATTTTCCGCTTGGGTTATAGCGATGGCGCTTCCTATATCAGCCGTATTTTTGTAGCAGCTGCTAGCGTTTTTTCTGATCGCGTAACAATCCCCATTCCTGCACACTATGTGAGGCTTATCTACGACAAAAGCAAACAGTTCTTCTCTCCAAGTAAGTAAAAAGCGGGGGCGAATTTCCTTTTAATCAAGAGCCTCTTGCAAAACTAGGCAGTTTGTCTGAGACCTTCCCACTCTCATAGAGAGTGGTGTATTATAGCCCAGGTCACCGTAGGTGCCCTGGGAATATGTCGTGAGTCTATATTTGCACCCTCGAAGATGGGTGCTGCAAAGCTTGAATAGCAGCACCCATCTTCGAGGGTGCTATTTTCTAGAATGTTTTTCCCCAGAGCACCTCCCATGAGTCGGTGGTCTGGGCTATTATCCATCACTCTCTACGAGAGTGAAAATTTAGAAATCTCGAGTTTTGCAAGAGGCTCTCAAGGTTATGAAAATGCTTACACTACCTGCAGAGCAAGGAAGCTTGGTAGGTTGGAAAGCGCCTCTTTGAGGCTGTTTGAAGGATCTATCGTTTTGAGGGACATCACGGTGGCAACTTCTTGATCTTCTGCCATAAAGGTGATTTCAAGAGGCAACGTGCCGGCGTGGCCAT
>JAFEGT010000061.1:0-743 GCA_018239765.1 Verrucomicrobiota bacterium | reverse complement strand
GCTTTTTTGGCAGCTTCCTTTGCTGGTTTCTTTTCGCCAGTATCAGGCTTTTTGTTTTGGGCAAGACGTGCACGCATAGCCTGCTGCTTTTTGGCCTTGTCATACGCTTCGTCGCACGCCTTTACGGCATCTTCGTTTAGCTGCTTAAGCTCTGCCAGCCAGCGGCAAGAGAGCTGCCAGGAATTTTCGCGCTTCTCTTTAGAGAGCACGCCCCAGACAAGGCGGTTTTCTATAAGCACACCTTGGAGCTCTTCATACATCTCCGGCCATATAGGAAGTTCATATTTGCCCGAGGCTCCATCTGATATCTGCAGTATGGCAAACTTCTTTTGGCTTTTTGATGATATGCGCGTCGCTACCTCTTCTATAATAAAGGCAGAGCGTATCACGCTATCCATAGGTAGCTCTTCTACCTGAGAAAGCTGCACGCAGCTAAGTCTTTTTAAGGTGCTTTCAAGGGCATCGAGAGGGTGGCCAGATAAAAAGAAGCCAAGGAGCTCTTTTTCGCGAATAAAGAGATCTTCTTTTGGTCGTTTTTTTGGCGCTGAGGCAATTTTTGGCTCTTTATTTGTTTCAATAGAAGCAAATAGGCTGATAACACCCTGTATGGCCTCTTTCTGCTCGCGCTGCACCTGATCAAAGAGCGCATCAAGGCTCAAGATAAGGTCGTCGCGATGGTGGCCAAAAGAGTCAAAGCAGCCAGCGTCAATCAAAAGCTCTACAGCCTTTTTGCCAGCTTTACA
>JAFEGT010000060.1 GCA_018239765.1 Verrucomicrobiota bacterium | reverse complement strand
GACATAAACCCAAGCTTCGTTTTATATTTAGCAATAAACTGCTCTTTATAAAGCTCTCGAAGCTTTATCACTTCACTCATGTCAACTTCGTTAAAGGTTGTAAGCATGGCTGTTTCATGCGAAGCTTCTAACATCTTTTTGCCCATCGCTTTTTTAAGCGATGACATCGGTTTACGAACATCTTCTTTCGTTACAGGCGCAGCAGCAGTTGTTACCGTTTGAGGTGTAATAGCTGCAGGCAGATCAAGCTCTTGTAGCCACTCTTCTTTAGCTTGTTGAGCGATATTCACTTCTTGACTCACCTCTGGCTTTGGAGCCGACTTTTTTTCTACAGACTTTACTTCAATCGACCCAATCACATCGCCAATTGTCGCCGTGTCGCCCTGTTTGACGCTAAGATCCAAAATACCACTCTCAGGCGCATAGAGCACTTGGTTGAGCTTGTCTGTTTCAAGTTCTAAAATTTCCTCATCCTGCATCACTTCTGATCCAGATGGCTTTAATATAGCTCCAATAGTTACCTGGCGAATAGATTCACCAAGAGCTGGGATTTTAATGTCTTTTTTCATCACTCTCTCCAAATAAAGAGTCTCGGATCATCTGTAATTCTTTTTCGTGCACAAGGTGCGAGCCGCATGCAGGAGAAGCACTTGCCTCTCTTCCTCTGTACTCTACCTTTTTGTTTTGTGGCAAAAGCTGCTCTATAGGCTCCTTTATATAGCCTCTTGCACCCATGTTATAGGGCTCCTCTTGTGCCCAGATAAACTGTGTAGCGTTGCTATAGCGCTTTATAATTGACTGTAGTGCTGTAGTGTTGAGTGGATAGAGCTGCTCGATGCGAATGACCGCAGTATCAGCCCCTGCACGCTCTTTTAAGTCATAGTAGATTTTGCCAGTACAAAATATAAGCCGCTGCACCTTCTCTTGCGGCTTATTCTCATCAATCACCTCTTGAAACTTGCCCGATGTAAGATCAGAAAGCGAGCTAACACACTCTGTAGAACGTAAAAGCGCTTTAGGCGTAAAGACAACAAGAGGCTTTGGCAGATGTGCTTGTCGCCTAAGTAGATGAAAATACTGCGCCGGAGTTGAAGGATAGGCAATGCTCATATTGTCTTCTGCAGCAAGTGTTAAAAAGCGCTCCATACGGCCGGAAGAGTGCTCTGGACCTTGACCCTCATATCCATGAGGCAATAGCAGTGTAAGCTTTGACTTTAGATTCCATTTTTGCTCACCAGGTGCGATATACTGGTCTATAACTATCTGTGCACCGTTAGCAAAGTCACCAAACTGCGCTTCCCAGAGAACCAGGGCATTTTGCCGCGCAAGGCTGTAGCCATATTCAAAGGCAAGTGCTGCATATTCAGAAAGAAATGAGTCTACAATCTCAAAGTCTTTGTCAATAGTCTCTGCAGGCACATAGCGCTTGGCTGTTTTTTGATCTACCCACATTCCATGGCGCTGGCTGAAGGTACCTCGCCGTGAATCTTGCCCTGCAAGGCGAATGGGCACCTTATCTTGAAGAAGTGTGCCAAAGGCAAGCATCTCAGCATATGCCCAGTCTATAGTTTCGAGTGATTTTCGCGTTTTTATAAGCTGCTCAAGCCGTGGATGAAGGGTAAATCCTTCTGGAACCGCATTAAGAAGCTTTATTACTTCATGAACTCTCGCTTCGCTTACTGCAGTTTCCACTTCTGGAGGGCGAGGCTGCACAAGGCGAGAAGGCATGTCCTTTTTGACCTTTTCGGCAGCACGCTTTATACTCTCATGCTCCTGGCTGAGCTCTTTTTTAAATTCTTCGTCAAGCAGCCTAATTTCTACGCCCTCTTTTTGGAGTCGATCGTGATACTGCGCACGTATTGAAGGCTTTTTACGTATGTTTTGGTAGATAAGCGGCTGGGTAAAGGCTGGCTCGTCGCTTTCGTTGTGGCCATACTTTCGCCAGCAGTTAAGGTCTATAAATACATCAGAGCCAAACTTTTGCCGTATCTCATAGGCAAGCTCCAAAACAAAAATGCAGCTTTCAGGATCTTCTGCATTAACATGAAATACAGGAATGCCAAAGGTTTTGGCAATATCGGTGCAGTAGAGTGTTGATCGACCATCTTCTGGAAGCGTTGTAAAACCGATATGGTTGTTGATGACGATATGTATTGTGCCGCCGGTGCTATACCCCGCAAGCTTTGACATCTGGAGCGTTTCGTACACAACCCCCTGCCCAGAAATGGCTGCATCGCCATGCACAAGAAGCGGCAGTACCTTAGAGGGATTTTGCAGTCCCCGAGCGATCCCCTCAACCACAGCATCAACAGACTCAAGGTGGCTGGGATTAGCAGCAAGAACCACGCGCATGTCGCCAATTTTGGAGCTATATCCTTTATGGTACTTTACATCTCCGCTCGTCTCAAAGGTATCTAGGGCCACATCTTCAAATTCAGAAAAAATGTCGGCGTAGCTTTTGTGGAGGATGTTTGAAAGCACATTGAGTCTTCCGCGGTGCGGCATGCCGATGATCAAATCCGTAAGGTCTTTATCGAGCAAGGTGGCGATCATGGGAATGAGCGTTTCAGCTCCTTCTAGTGAAAAGCGCTTTTGTCCCACATATTTTGTGTGTAAAAAGGTCTCAAAACTTTCGGCTTTGTTGAGCAGGTGCAAAATATGCTGCTTTTTATCGTTAGAAAATCGAAAGGGTTTTTGCTCTATTTTTGAGATAATAAAGTCAGAGACCTCTTGGGGACAGTAGGGATAAAATTCGTAGCCAATAGAGCCAGTGTAGACTTGCTCTAATGCGGGATCACCTGTTAAAGCCACACTTTTTGGTCGCTTGGCTACTCCTTCTGGATAGAAGTTGGCATTCAGATGACCAAAAATGCGATAGCGGGCGTCGTCGCTCTTGAGACTTGGCGGAATGGATTTTGCCTCAAAAAAATCGCGCCACGAAGCATCGAGCGTGCCGGGATTTTGGGCAAAGAGCTTGCTATACTGCTCCAGCAGTTCCAAATTTTCGCTATTGATATCATCTATACTCATGCACCTCTTAATAATAAATTTTAACTTTATTTACCAACACGATTCGGGCACTGGCACGATCCCTTTTTTTGTTGAAAAATAATTCCGCTTGTGGGAAATGGGGATTTTTTGGCTCGCACCAAATAGAGAGATATGCCAAAATATTAGGGATTTTTATTTACGGGTGAATAATGAAGCAGATTAAAAGTGAACGTCTACGCAAGCTTGAAGCAGAAATGAATGACCTCCAGCAGTGGTTACAGCTTGGACTCGTACCCAAAAAAGATGTAGAACGCCATAAAGAAGAGATAACAATGCTTCAGGCCCGCATCGAAGAAGAAAAAGAGCGTCTTCAATTTCTTAAAGAAGGCGGCGAAGCCGAAGAATTTATTGCCCCAAAACGCACCCCTGGCAAGGCCGGCTACAACGAAATGCCCACGATACCCGATGTAGACATGGGTGATGGCGGCTCAAGCATGTCAGAAGGCGGCTTTGACACAGACACCTACGTTTCAAACGACACATCATACGAAGATGACACCGAAGAAGAGGAAAACTACGGCTCTGGTGAGCATGAAGAGGGTGGTGAAGAGAAGGCCGAAGGTGCCGCAGAAGAGGAAGAGGAAGATGAATCCTACTTTTCTGACCGCAACCGCTGGAAGCGCGGGGGCATTGTTGACCCTGATGCCGATGAGTGGTAACAAGGTTGGTAGTTAGTTTATACATCCACATCCCCTTCTGTAAACATAAGTGTCCTTACTGTCACTTTTATGTCATAAGCGACAAGGAGTGCTTTAAGGAACAGCTTCTTACGGCGCTAAAGGCTGAATGGCGCCAAATCTCCCCGCAAATAGAGGGTAAAAAGCTGCTTTCCATCTACTTTGGTGGCGGTACTCCAACACTTTTTGGCCCTGAGCGCATTCGCGAGGTGCTTTCTTGGTTTCACTACGAAGCAGACTGCGAAATTACGATAGAGACTAACCCCGAAGAGCAAGCAGACTATAGCGAATATGCCAAGATTGGCATTAACCGGATAAGCCTTGGCGTACAGAGTCTGGCAGAAGATGAGCTGGCAGTGCTTGATCGCCGCCATAGCCCACAGCAGGCAATAGATGCCATTTGGGCCATTAAACGGGCCGGAATCGACAATATCACCATAGACCTTATGTATGACCTACCTGGTCAGACGATCGAATCTTGGACAAAAACACTCAGCTGCATAAAAACCCTTCCCATCACGCATCTATCGCTCTACAACCTTACGATTGAGCCTGATGCTGCCTTTTTTAGACGCGAAAAGCAGCTTCGGTCGCTTATGCCTGACGATGAAACTTCAGCCCAGATGTATGCCCTTGCCCAGGAGAGCCTAAAAAATGATGGCTTTACCCAGTATGAAATATCGGCATTTTGTAAAGACAACCTCTACTCAAGGCATAACATAGGCTACTGGACAGGCCGCCACTTTTATGGCATGGGCCCCTCTGCCTTTAGCTTTGATGGAGTGAGGCGCTACAGAAACGTGGCAAATCTCTCACGTTACTGCCTCCTCTTAGAACAGAACCAATCCCCCATAGACTTTGAAGAGCCTTTAGATGCTAAAGCGCGCAAAAAAGAGCTTTTGGCACTTAACTTGCGGCTTCTTGCAGGCTGTGATCATGGCCAAATAGAGCCTGAAACAGAAAAGGCGCTAGAGTATCTTGTGAGCGTTGGTCTTATCGAGCGAAAGGGTTCACACGTAGCCCTGACCAAACAGGGCATCCTCTTTTACGACACCGTCGCCTCAGAGTTGATTTAAGAGCCTCTAGTTTTGCAAAAGGCTCTTAGAAGATTTACAAAATTAACTCTGACAGTGAAGAGGCGACAGCAAGGCCTTCGATAGCGCGAAAATGCTTATCGTAAGTACAGACAACGCAGCCATGCTCCAGCGCTTGCGCGGCTATCCAGACATCGTTGGAAGGTATTGGATTGCCTTTCTTTTTTAAAGAAAGCATAACTTGGCTAAAATAATGCGCCGTTTCTGAAAGGATTGGCAAAATCGTTACGCGAGGAGACTCAAGAAACTTTTGCAATTCAAGGCGATTTTGCTTTGATAGACTGCCATTATCAAAGCCAAAAATCAACTCTCCAATCACGACTGGACTCATGGCGATAACTTCTGCTATTTGCAAAATTTCAATAATGCTCGCATCACCCTTTTTAATTGCTGAAAAGGCATTTGTATCGATCAGTACAGGTCTCATTTCCAAAGCTCATCGTCAATTTTTTCAAAAACCTTTGTCTGTTCGTCAAATTCCTGACTCTCCTTAGCAGACCATGTTCCAATAAGAAAATCGAGATCGTGGTGTTTAACTCTCTTTGGCTTAGGACTATAACCAATCCCCTGCTCTATAAGATTCAATATTAATGAATTAACACTAACCTTGCACTTCTTTGCCTCGGACTTCAGAAGAGCCATAACCTGGGAAGGAACCCCCCGTAAATTAAAGTTATTTGCAGTCATAGTATACCTCTTTATGGTACCACTTTAATACCATATATAGCACATCAAGATTATTTTGGCAAGTGCACCCATGATCCTAAGCCGGTACAAAGTGTAATCTATGTGATTAGTTTAACGTGTAGTCTATATGTCTCGTTCGGACCGTCTGCAGCACCCATCTTCGAGGGTGCAAATAAAGACCCCAAACATATTCCCAGGGCACCTGAAGGTGACCTGGGCTTTGAGTTTGGACATTTCGATTGGCCGTAGGCCTCTGGAGTGTCGGTGCAGTAATGCACCGCTCTCACTTTTTAGCGTGCATTATCAGAAAAAGGTTCTAGCCTGATCTGTTTTACAATAGCTTTTGAGTAATGCTATCGTAGAAGTGAAAGCGGTGCATAACTGCCCCGCACTCCAAAGAGCTTCGCTCACCGGTTAAACGCTCATTCGCCAAATGTCCAAACTCAAGTCCCAGGGCACCTGAAGGTGACCTGGGCTATACTCCACCACTCTCTTCGAGAGTGGATCAAGGTTAGATAGTTACAGCTTGCGAGCGCATGCTCGCTCTGAGGTTATATACTACTTACGCCTGGAACCCAATGGTTACGCCGATCGTAAGGCATCTTGAATACCTTCTAAGAAATCACTTAATCGCTGATGCATGCTCTCGGCAATCTCAATTGCAGTCTGCCTTCGTTTATTAACGGCCAAATCCTTGTATGCGAGATCACCCTTAGTTTCTTCCATCTCATCACTATCAATATTGGCACCCACACGTGCTGTTTGATAGAGCTCGACAAACTCTTTTACCTCTTTGGGATCAGCTCCTGCAAATGTTGCAATTTCCATAAAGTTCTTATTGAGATTCTCGTTGTGTACGATTTCAACGAGCCTATCAGCCATCTTATCTGAGTCTATCCCTTTAAACAGTTCATCAAAGCGTTTTGCGTAGGCATTACGCTGTCTTTCCTTTTGTTCAGCAGTAAGCGGCTGCTTTTGAGCGGCTTTCTGGAGCTTTTGCGGATCACCTACCAGCCATTCACCGTCGTGGGATGTCACTGACTCGATCTTGGTTTTGATTTTGGTTTGGGTTTTATAACGCTCGGGCAGCTTAATGTTCTCACAGCATTTGCGGACAGCTCCGCGAACGCCATCTCCAAATTTTTGAAGCGCACCTACTACACGATCTTTGCCTGACGCAAGGAGATCGCCAAACTTCGAAAATGGACTTAAGACCGTGCCTAAAGCTATCCAACCCTTGTTTTTTCCAAATGATGCGGGTCTAGATTCTTCCGTAAATGATGCTGGTTTTACTTCTTGCGAAACAGCTCGTTTTGNNAGTTCTTTACCCACATCTCCAAGAATCTGACTTGCTGTTTTCGAAAGCCGCAGATCACGTTCGGTCGGAGGCCTTTGAGGTTGGAGCTCTTCAGTCATATCGTCACTAACATCGATCGCAAGCGAATAGTGCTCAGCATCTACATCATCACTTGAATCTGTTTCAGTAAGTTCATCAGGCTTAAAAGCCTGGCTTGCAACACGTGTAACAGTCGCTGTGGGCTGTTTTGGCTGCTCTGACAATTCAACCCCTTCAAAAGGATCGCTGTATTTTGCTTCCAGATCGTCAAGAAGCGCAAACAGGTCCTCAGAATGACCGCTAGAAGAAGTTTTTGGCATGGTAGTAGCTGCCTTGTTTGTTAAGAGATCAGCAGCTGTCATGCCAAATTCCTCGGCATCACTTTTAAGCACTGAATCTGCCGAGATTTTTTCACGATTATTGCCGATTGATCCGGTCATAGCACCCTCCTACTGATTCTTTATATGATTTTTTGCTTGTTCCAATTTTTGCTTCAAGGCCACGTGGTTACCACTTCCTTGTATAACCTGAAGGGCCTTATCAAGAGCGTTAATAGCATTTTGCTGCTCTCCAAGTTCCTGATAGCAGCGACTCGATATGATATGACAAATCGGATCTGAGGGCTGCACGTCGCCTGCGCGTTCATAGGCCCATAGCGCCTCTTTAAAGTGTTTTCGGCCATATTCAGAGTTGCCAAGACCTAGCCAAAAGGCATAGACATCAGGTTTAAGGCTTGTTAAAAAGACAAAGGCGTCAGCTGCGTCGTCGAAAAGACGCTGTTCAAAGAGCCATTTTGCACCCTGATAGAGCGTTTCAGCTATTGCATCTGAAGGCTTATCACCTATGTTCTTGATGGCATGAATCACATCTTCTGTAAGGAGCCCCTGCTCTTGCAGGCCCTCTACAATTCTTGTGAGACCATGTTCAACCTTTTTGGAAAAGATGGTCATTTCGCCCTCTATTTCTTTCTGGTAGCGCTCTTCAAGCGCTCCTTGAGAGAGCATCTGCTGAGGCTTGTGAACCTCCTCCTCAGCGAAAAGTTGGGCAAGTTCTCGGCTTGCATCTCGTAGATTTGGATCCATAATAATGCCTCCATTTCCCTCGTTGCCCTCATTCTATCACAATCTATGAATTTTAATTTTAATTTATTATACTAATGGTATGGTAATAATACGTTCTGCCTCAGAAAATTACCCCCATCCTAGCGATAAGGCTCCCAAGAGCTATAGGGGTGATTTGGCGAGAAAATTTGAAGTTTTGAGCAAAAAAAATATCCCCAGAGGTCCATTAGCACTCTTTGTTGAACTCGTAGGGAGGATATACCGCGCTCTTTTACTTGACCTTACCCTAAATTGGCAGACGCACATGCACGCTGAGCATATGAGTCACGGCTCGCTATCGGGTAATCCTACTGACATTGCCATCAAAAAGACCATCGGCTTGCTCAAAAGACTACCCAGCCCTCCCGAAGATCTTCTAAAAAGCCTCACCTATGCTCACAAATTCAGAAGAAATCAGCTAAAGCCTGCCCAAGTGAAAGAAGATATCCACAAGCTAAAAACAGGTGAAAGCCTTGCTTTAACAAGTAACAGTAAAAAGCATGCCATGATGCTTTTTATTACCCGTACCGGAGAGTCTACATTTAGCGTTGTACAGCACAATATGGGTGAGATGATTGGAGACTATCACTACAACCTGACGGACTCTACAGGTAAACAGCGCTTTCAGACAGCCCTTGAAATCACCGATGTGTCCGAAAGTGATCTCACTGCAAAAGATGCACCCTTTATTGAACGGCTCATCCGCTGCAATAATAGCGGCACAACAAAGGAGCTTTATGAATCTATACTCCCCCTTCTTCATGGAACTATCGCACCACCATCAACCGATCCGCGCCTCTGGAGTCACGGACAGCTTGGAGGATCATGCTCCGCAGCTGCCCCACTAGCGCTGATTCGCTCTCAGCTTAGTAAAGAGGCCTACAAAGAATTTAGAGAGTTAGGACGCCTTGAAATGATCCTAAAGTCATACAAACAGATCACTACAGGCTGGGGCAACACTGCCACACAAAAGGCCGTTACACTAGAAGCTGTAAAGGCGCTCGAAAAAAGTGTTGCAAAACGCAACCAAGAGCTCCCTCATGCGCTCAAGACCATTAAAGAAAAACTCGAATCAAAAAAACAGCAGCCAATTAAAGAACCCCCAGTCGGAAATTTAGCCGATAATCTCAATCACGCCTTATATATGCTGCAAAAAAGTCGCTTTAGCCCAGAGGCCATTAAAAGCTCCAGAAAATATCTCGAACGTGCTCTTGAAGAGTCTAGCAAGCCCTTAACAAAATCAGATCTTCTAAAGTATGTAAAAATCGTAAACAACCTCGGAAAGTATTGTGAAGATAGACCTTTAACAAAAGATCAGATTTACATGCTCACGGTACTCGTGACGGTCATAAAGAATTATGAAAGGTGGTTTCAGACGGATGAAGTCTTCGATAAGAAGCTCACACACAAAATCAACTACCTAACCTACACCCTACATAGCCGGTTCAACGCACTAGGGCTATCAACGCTGCATCAAAATAGCGTCTATGACAAATATGTCTCCCACCTTCAGCAGCACTACTTTGCCAATAGGCAAACTACCCCACATGGTATGGAAGTGCTTAAAGCAAAGATGCTTTCTTAAAAATAGCCTCCGATGTTTCTCGGGCGATGTTAAGGCCAAACTCTTTTGTTAAGATGGTGTGGAGCTCTTCTGAGCTTGTGATAGGCTTGTTTTGATACCGACTGTTTACAAGCGATTTTTCACCTGTGTGTGTGAGAAGGGAACAGGCAATGGTCTTTTTGGCAATAGAGTTTGGATTTGTAAGATGATAGCAATGCCGATCAAGAAATGCCGCAAGCGTAACTGGTTTGTCCCCTAGTTCTAACAGATTATGCCACTCTTCACCATATCTTGAGCGGGAAAATATGAGTTTACCATCTTGCATGGTGAATCTATAAAAATGATCTTTTTGCTTTTGAGGCAGGTCGAGAGCAAGCTCTAAGGGATAAATTAGTCCGTTTTCACCATAACCAGGATCCAAAAACCAGACTTTGCCATCTACGGTTACCTGAATAGTTGCATGTCTACTCTCTTCATCAACATGTGCGCCTTTATACAGCTTAGAAGCAACCATTGTTGCTTGGAAACCAAGGGCTCGTAAGAGCTCATAAAAAAGCCCGCTTAGCTCATAGCATCCGCCACCACGACGGTTTGTGACGATTTTTTCATAGATTGCCTCTTTTTCGAGCGAAACAGGCCGCTCTAGGAAGTAGTCGATATTTTCAAATGGCACAGTGCTTACGTGCTGGTAGTAGAGCTTCTGTAGCATTTCGCTTGATGGCTCTCGAGAGCCATCGTAGCCAATACGCGCTAAATAGGTGTCAATATCCATGAAAATGACTATAGATGGTTGCAATAATTATGCGAAATGACGAATATGCAAATTTATCAGCTAGAAGGCTGGATTATAAAACGCCCATATGCGCTAACTTGTCTGTTATCTTCAGACTGAAGGTCTGGGTTTTAAAAGCCCAGGGCAACGCCCTGGGTAACTTATGAGGGCGATTTTGCAGTCTGAAAGACTGCGTTATAGCAAACCATGGGGATCGACATTCACAATATTGCAGGCCTTCAACCTGCAAACCATTGTGCACCAGAGACCTAGGGCGATGCCCTAGGCTTTTATAAACCAGCCCTTCAGGCTGAAGAAATAACAAGTTATGAGCTCCGCTCTGGGGACTTAAGCACTACTATAACTCAGGCATTTGCCTGCTAAGAGGAAAGATTATGACAGAAGAACAGAGACGAGCGCGATTTTGGGGAATCATTATTAGCCTAGCCTATTTGGCATGCTTTTTTCTTTCGTTTTACAGCTTTGTCTTTGTGCCGCAGCTACTGGGTAATCCTGATGTAACCACAAATGTAGGCCTTGCGCTTATTTTTTTAAGCTTGCTTACCCCCCTATCAATAGTGGTCAGTATTGCGCTTATCTGGAACCGCTATCTCAAAGATGACTTTAAAGGGCTTTATTTATCATCGTTAATTCCGGTTGTAACCTTTATTATTGTTTTAATAGTTTTAAAGTTTATTCAATTATTATTTCTTTAAATAATAGTTATAATTTGATATTAAAGGGAAAAGGAGGCATACATGGACTATGTCACCACCCCAGTAAGCTCAACTCCCGTAGAACCAATCGCTTTACCTGAGAATAAGGAGGTAAAGCCGAATTCCCGCCTGACTGCCCTCTACCAACGCACCATTCAGGCAGGAGCCTCCGCCATTGCCGACAAGGCTCGAATTTTTGTACCGGTCAGCGCCCTTTGCTGGCTCTCCTGCGCCGCAGTAAACAAACTCTTTAAGGCAACTTCCTGGGTTACAGAGGCCGCAAAAGAGGGCGAACAGAGCTACATGTACTCACGTCAAGTACAGGAACTTACCCATAACCTCATCGACGCAAGCCAGACTATACGCGACGAGCGACAATCAACACTACAGATGGCACAAGCCATCCCTGTTGTTGGCACTTTTGTAGCTATCGCCGCAAAAGAGGCCGAAGCAGAGCGCGCCGTAACCTGGTGGGCAAAGCGCTACACCGCTGGAGTTTTTGAATTTTTACGCTACAGCTCCCCCTATATTCTTCAGGGGCTCCATGCCGCTTCAACGACACTAGAAAAGGCTACAGGAACACTTAAAGTTACCTTTTATAATGCCATGACAAAGCCGGGTGATCACCTTCGCAATGTCGCCGACAAGATGAAAGCCATACAGTACAAAGCTCTCCACACAGATATACAGCGCCCCATTCCTACACTCACCTTTACACCAGTACCTAACAAAAAAGAGATCACTATCAAACGTGAACGAGAGCCCGTTTACGACACAACAGCAAACAAAATCATCGCAACAGGGCTTTCAAAGTCAGCCTTTGCACTTGAAGTGCTGATGATACTCCCTTATGGCAAACAGATAGTGGCCTCTATTTTAGAACAGGCAGGTGTGCCTGTGTACGAAATCGAAAAAACCTTTGCAAAGCTCCCCATAGCGGTAACAGAAGCCGCTGTCAACATCGAAGGAAAGGCACTAAGCGCTTTACGAGCACTTGATGAAGCAATTGCAAAAGAGCCTATAGAACATACCATCGAAGCTTTTTCACACGCTGTTGTCGAAGAATGTAAAGAAAATAGCAGCAACTTTTTCTGCAGCGATAAGGTCTACAGCATACTTAAAAGCAAAGAGAACATCTTGGCCTATGCCAAAAAGCTTGAACTTGACCCAGCAAGTGAGGAGTTTGTTACAGCAATCCAAGAGCTTATTACAGCACCTGCTGGATGGATGTCGTGGTTTCAGCAGGGATTGCAGGCAACCTTTGACACAATACGCAACACGAGAATTGGCAAAGGAATAGGCCATTTAGGAGAAGCCGCAAAGCCTCTTTTTAAAAGCAATGTCGATGAAAAGCTTAAACAGTGGCATAAATCTGCTCTTGAACTTACAAAAATGCGCACCCAAAGCAACAACGACACCCTATCGCATGCCGCTGTAGTAGAGCTAGGAAGCATCTGGAGCGCAATGCTCGAGCGAGCAGGTGCAAATGATGCCTTCAGCCGCTTTATACGAGACACCTACATGAACAGCGTACGGCCAACGCTTCTTCGCGCACTTACTACACTAGAATCTGCCCACCATATAAACGCCGCCAATGCAAACTTTTTATCGCTCCAGATGGATGCAAACCTGCAGACAGAGCTCCATATGCAGCAGTTTTTAGCCGAAAAGGCAAAACTTGCACGTGCGATGATGCAGGATGAAAGTCAGGGATTCGTATCACAAACCCTTTCGGGGGTTGCCAGCTGGGGTTTCCCCATACTCAGCTGGCTTTTTTTAAGCAGCCAGACACTTACAGTGCTGCCCTTTGTTATGCAGCGCGTTGTGCCGCACCTGCTTAGAAAAAGTGCAGAAACCCTACAGACAAGTCAAAAGCCATTTTGGTTCAGCATTGCTGAAGGTGCCAAGAAGGTCTATAATAAGGGCGCTCTGCAGCTTAAAACAACCACAAACTGGTTTCAAAGCGCACTTGAATCAGAAAGAAAACCCAAAACCCTACTTAGTATAAGCGACTACTTTCAGCTTCCAAGTGACGAGCAAGATGACATTCTCTTTATCGTAAGCCATGCAGGAAAATCTGAAGGCTCGCCATTTTTGGAATATAGAGCTCTTGAGCATACCACCAACACCAAGCTTAGAAAGATCTTGGAGCAGTACGCAAACCTCGATGAAGCCCTCTTAACACCATCAAAACTTCGAGCAATGTCGCCTGAAAAGGTGCGTCACCTTATCACCATCATAGACACCTATCAACCAGAGCTTGCCGACCAATTCTATCAAGAGACAGGTATCGACATCTACACAACACACAACAGGCTGCTCTACCCTGCTCTTGCTTCACTCTACAGCAAGCTGCCACCATCTCAACAGGCGCTCTTACTTGAACTTACAGAGACTGAATATGCCGCCATGCCAGAAGAGCTGCGCCGCGAGCTTAGCCTCTTTGTTATGCAGCACGCTGAATCCGCAAGTGACCCTGTTGCTGCATTCAACAGCCTCGATCGCACATTGCAGGCAGAGTTTAGAGAAACAAATGCGCTTGCCTCGCTTCAACGCGAAGCGATTATCACCTCGATTGAAAAGGAGCTTGCAGAGGTCTCTTTAAAGCTTAAAGCTCTACAGCGACGTATAAAGCGCCTTTCGGATGGAGAATACTTGGCCACTAAGGAACAAGTTGCAGAAACCAAGCGCGAGCTAGAGAAGGCGATTAAAGACAAAGCCTCATCTTATGAAGCTCATGAGTCGATGAAAGAGGCTGAAGCTCCTGTAAAGACTCTTCAGAAACTTTTACGCCTCCACACCGCAGCAGATAAAAAAATTCCACTGCTACAAAAGCAACTCGAAAGCGACTCTCTCAAGTTTAACGCCGCCTCAAATAAGCTCTCACACCTGCATGAACTTGAAGCTGAATACATGCAAAAACTGACAAGCCTAAACTCACTTCTTGGATCAACACTAAGCCCAACGGAAGAGATTGAGGAGTCACCCAAACTCACTCAAGCCATTGACGAAACACTCAAAAAAACCTTGGATGAAGTGGGCCACAGCGTAATTGAGTCACTCGTTGCCGTTGCTCGAAAAGACTCACAAGCCCTTGGTTTTTCGCGTGAATTTTTGGATGAAGCGATTACACTACGTAAAAAACATTTGAGCTCTGTTGAGGCGCGCATTAAAAGCCTCAAGAGCGAACTTGAGCACCTAAAAAAACAGGGCGCCTACGAAGCCATAGCCGAAAAACGCCTGCAGCTTCGTGCGCACACAAACTTCACCCTAAAGCTTCACCAGGCGCTTCTTGCCAAATTTATTGAACTTCGTAAGGACTTTGAGCGCCACATTAAAAAAGCGCCTATTGCCGCAACAGCCGCAGCAGCTGCTTAAGGATTGTTGTCCTATCTGGCTTCAATCCCCAAGCAGGAAAAATAAATTTGCAGACGGCAACATTTATGGCATTTTTAACGATAAAAACGATGTAACGATAAGAACGATAAAAAAAGAAATCAGTTAAAAGAAATGCTCAACAATTTAACTTTATGATAATTTTCATCGTTATTATCGTTATATCGTTTTTATCGTTGGAGAGCATCCTAAGCTCTTTCAAATTGAGAATTAGTGTCTAGTTAGCACATTACGTTAAATCTAGCCCGACTTTACAAGTTAGGGAATGTCAAGCTAGATTTGGCAGTTCAAGATACTAAACCGACGCAAGATCAATTTTTTTGTCTTTTTGCACCTTTTACCGCAGCCGCAGCGTAACGGTACAGATCATCTGTCTGCATGGGGAATAGGACGGGATGGAGGAGCCAAACTGCTTGAAGATCTCCATACAGCCTGTTTTCAAAAATCCATCAGCTGACGTAGCCGCCGCATACATTGTAAGTCCAAAAGCACCTGCCGCTGCCAAACCAAAAATAACACGAGTAGTTTTTGATTGAGTATCCATCGCCGTTGAAACTAAGGCCGCGGTTGCTACGGTGCCGAGGATCTGCGTGGCTGCACAATTTACAAGGGTAGATACAGGACTACTCTCAATTCCCTTTCGCACTATAGATGTTCCATAGAACATGTTATTAATAAATTCACTAACACTCGACATAATCGCCTCCATTTATTTAAAAAGCGCGACACTCTACCATACTCAGTGATGAGATGCAATAGATTCTCCAACCCTGATAACCCTCTAAATTTAAATTTTTTAATATGATCAAGTTTATTCAACGGTGTTGTCAACAACCGCTTTATAGTGTACAATTATTGAACTATGTCGCCACTAATCACTCACGCTTTTTTACAAGACCAAATTGTTGAGGCAATTACAGACAAACCCGTTAATAAGTTAAAGGGTTTACTTGACATGCTCGTTCAAAGAGGGAGATCTCTCAACTTTCAAACAGATGCTGGCATCACCCCTCTGATGATTGCCGCCCGAGGGGGTAATCTAAGAAAGGTACAGCTTATCCTAAGCTACAAACCATCCCTCACGATAAAAGACAATCTTTCTTTTACCGTAGCTCACCACGCGGCTTGTTCAACGAATGCTGAAGTGATTCAACTCTTATGGTCAAAGGGTGTCGATTTTTCAAGCCTAACACATGAGGGATATACAGCAGAAATCTGCGCTCGAACCTACCGACGCACAGATGTACGCAGTAGACTCAAAACACTCTCGCCCTTTACCCATGCATATTCTCATGAATTTAGAAAAAGAAAGCTCCTTGCCCACCTTTTGGAGCTTGAGGGAGACACGGAGCTTGTTAATCCCAACCCCCTATCAATTGAAAAACATACATTTACTTTGGAAGGTTGGTTTGCCGATGATTTTTGGCACATTCTAGGCAAACGAATAAAGCTCTTTTTCGAAAAACATCCTGCGCCTGACGGTATTGACCCCTCAGTCCTTTACGAACTTTGTCAACAAGCAGCATCTAATAGCTGCAAACTTGAACAGTATCAACAAAACAAGCCTATACTCATCAATACTGGCCATAAACAGCATCATAGTACAGTAGTGCTTTGGGGCAAATGCGCTGTGCTATGCGAAAGAAACGGAACTTTTGGATATGAATTTGTTGTTATGCAAATAGACCCCAAAAAGGTCGATAATTCATTTATTGATCAGATCAAATCTCTCAAGATATCAAGTCACAATACCTATATTCGAAAGCTAAATGAACTGTTTTATTCCATCGCTGATCCAGTACAACACCCAATAACAAAGGAACTCACGGCTTTAATGCATCTTGGCCGGCAAACAGTAGGCAACTGTGCCTGGGCAAACTCTGAAGGTGCCATCTATGCGCTCTTTGTTCTACAAAGCGTGCTGCATCATGTAAAGGACGGCGTTCACATTTTAGATATAGTACCGGCTCAAAATCGGCTATTTGAAGAGCTAAAAAGCTTTATCATTCATTATGAAGTCGAAAAATACCTAGATCACCACATAAACAAACCAGCAACAGTTCTGTCGTACCCCACAGAGGCCAATTTCCTCCGTTTGATCCAACCCAAACTCCCCCAAGAGCTCGCCCAAAAAGTAGAAACGTTACTGAAGAGGTAGTGTAACCGTGAAAACAGGTGCAATGCCTGTTTGGGTGTAGATGCTGAGGATTTCCAGAAATTTTTCAGGATCCTTGAGCGCACAAAAAAGCTGCTTTTTCAGGTATTGCTCAAGCTTTTTAAAGGCACATTTCTTTACACCAAGGGCCTGCATAAACTTGCGAAGAGCCGATGAATAGTGGTAATAAACCTTACCCTTATGGAGCGTTGCCAAAACCTCTGCATTGGAAACATTGTAGGCAGGAGCCAAAAATGCGCCAAGCTTGAGATCGTCACCAGACGCAATCTGACGAGGAACAACATAAAAGCTAAAGGCTACAGGATTCGAATTAGCTGCCTGAAGCGATCCAAACAGGCAAAAAGCGAGCAGCAAAAGTCTATACATATTGTATCCTAAAATCAGGTGTTGCACCATTTTGCAAAAGCATTCTTAATGTATCCAGATAAGGTCCTGGATTTAGCTTTGCAGCTTTTATCTGGCTCTTAAGGTAGCTACGAAACGGCAAAAAGTCACTTTTATTGAGGTTGAGCCCCTTCATAAACTTTATAAAGCCTCGTGAATATTTGTAGCGGATTTTTTTGCCTTTTGCACGCGCTTGAAGTGAAACATCGGGATCGGTTGCTAAATAGAGCACAAAGACTGTTTTCTTTGGTGTAATTACCTGCGGCAGCAAACTAAAGCCATATGGCACAGCAGTTGCAGCAGCAAGCGACCCAGAAAAAAAACATATGAGCAGTAACAGTCGAGCTATATTCACCCTTCACCTCAACAAAACTAAAATTCGGGCACGGGCACGGGCAGGGGCAGGGGCACGTACCCGATTTCATGTTAAGGTTTGTTATACAGAATAGAGAATAAAAACGGTAGGGCGTTTGTTGATGTTAGGAAGAGGCTCCGCTCTCCACTCTTTTATGGTTTTCACATGCACCTCTTGGGTGGGGCTCGTAAGGTCGCAGGCAACCGCCAGCTGAGTTGAGGGCTGAAGCTCACTTATAAGGTCCTGAAGCACCTCCTGATTTCGGTAGGGAGCCTCGATAAAGAGCTCTGACGAGGCCTCTTTCTTTGACTTTTGCTCCAACTGGCGTATTTGAACCTTGCGGTCAGGCTTTTCACGCGTTAAATAGCCGTGAAAGGTAAAACGCTGGCCAGAAAAACCCGAAAGCATAAGCGCCATAACAAGCGACGATGGCCCCACAAGTGCAACCACCTCCACATTCTTCTTGTGGGCAAGGCGCACAAGCTCAGATCCAGGATCAGCAATGCAAGGAAGGCCAGCATCAGCTACAAGCCCCCATGTCCCCGGCAGCTCTAATAGAGCCGGAATTTCTGCTTTTGGGGTGTGTTCGTTCAGCACCTTAAGCGGCAACTGGGCACGTTTAAAGCGGCCAAGAAAACGTCGTGCAGGCTTTTCTGATTCGCAAATAACACCATCGAGCGATTCTACGATCTCTTTTATCGTAGGTGGCAAAAAGGCGGTGTGCTCAAGAGTATCGTCTAATAAATTAGGGAGCAGATAGAGTTTCATATAAGAGAGCTTCCTCATCAAAGGGTGAATCTTTTAATGCAAGTTCGGCTTTATCGAGGCGCAAAAGCGCCTTCGTTAAAAATGCACTTCCTGCCTCTTTTGCAAGGCGGTATGTTTTATCAAAAAATTTGCCACGAAGCTGTGGAAAGTGCTCCTGCGGATTTTCTACATTGAGCATCATAAGCGCCTGATGGCAGGCATTACGGAGCTGGCGCACAATTAAAAAGCTTGAAACCTGCTGCTCCAAAAGCTGATGCAAAAGAGTTACAGCTTGAGCCCTATCGCGGCTTAAAAAGGCATCGCTTAACTGCCACACGGTATGCTCATGATCAAGCGCAGAAATAGCCTGTACATCATCTGGCGTAATCTCTTTTACCTCTCCAACATAGCAAAGAAGCTTATCAAGCTCTTGGCGAAGCAAAAAACGGTCCTGTGTTGTAGCCAGCATCATAGGCACCTGGGGATGCACCTTTTTTTCTTTTAGATAGGCTTGAATCCACTCCACAATCTTTGCCTGCTTATCCCACGGCTTTACCTCAGCAATCTCTTTTACAGGCATGTCCAGTGGGCACTTACCTGTAGCATGCACCAAAAGCCACACCTTTGGCGATGGCTTTTTAGCAAAGGCGCGCACAAGTTCTTGGGCTTTACCCGAAAGATCCTGGCCATTTTCAATAAGGACAAAGGTTTCACTGAAGAATGATGGCGAAAAAAGTGCCTCTTCAAGGGCACCCGCCGACAGATCCGCTCCGTCAAAACGTAGATCCTCATCGCACGTTTTGGGCTTAAACTGGGCCAGATGCGTCTCAAGGTCAAAGGCGTCTCCACCCTGTATAAGAAGGCAATTCTTCATAAATTCAAATTAATATTGCTAATTAAGTGAAAAACTGATAGAATAATATCACTTTTTGCTCTATTTTTGTGCGGAAATTTATAAGGATATTACATGAAGCTTTGGGTTCAAATCGCCATCGCAATACTATTAGGTTCGTGCACAGGGTTTATACTTGGACCGCAGGCTGAACTCTTAAAACCTATTGGCACGCTCTTTTTAAATCTGCTTGGCATGCTTATTGTTCCCCTCATTTTTTCATCAATGACATGCGGCATCACCAACATTGCAGACCCAAATAAACTTGGCCGAGTGGGCTTTGTGGCGGTTGCTCTCTATGCCATCACCACACTTCTTGCTATATTCCTCGGCATTGGCCTTTCCCACTGGCTGCAGCTAGGATCTGAGCTACATCTTGCTCAAGTTGCTCCAATAGAAGCAAAACCACTCCCTAGCCTCTCCGAACTTGTGTCGAGCCTTGTACCAAAGAACCCCATAAAAGCCTTTGCTGAAGGCAATGTAGTACAGATTATCGTCTTTTCTACCTTCTTTGGCATAGCCTTAAATATGGCAAAAGAGAAGGCAAAGCCTGTAATCACCTTCTTAGAAGGTCTTTCTAACGTTATGTTTAGCCTCACAAAGATTGTGATGCTAGTCTCCCCTATCGGCGTTTTTGCCCTTATGGCGTGGACATGCGGCACTTTTGGCATCGACGTGCTTGTGCCAGTAATTAAATTTCTCTTTAGCTACTGGGTGGCCTGTGTGCTTTTTGTGCTTATTGTGTTTGTACCAATCTTGCGCTTTATGGCCCATGTATCGCCATGGCCCTTCTTCCGCAGCATGGGTGCTGTGTTTGCCACAACAGCATCAACCTGCTCAAGCTCAGCATCACTTCCTGTAACCATGCAGACTGCCGAAGAAAAACTTGGCATCTCTAAAGGCCTTACAAACTTTATCATGCCTCTTGGCTGCTCGCTGAACATGAATGGCTCCGCCCTCTTTCAGGCAATGAGCGCTATCTTTTTGGCTCAGGTGTATGGCATACAGCTTGAGGTGCAGCACATTGTAGCCCTAACCACCACCGTACTTATGGCTACCCTTGGCACTGCGAGCATTCCAGGCGGAGGCCTCCTTATGCTTTCGATGGTGCTTGCCTCTGTTGGCATCCCTCTTGAAGGCATTGCTATATTAGCAGGTATCGACCGCCTACGCGACATGGCCACTACCACGCTCAACATTGCCGGTGACACCGTCTGTGCAGTCTATGTTGCCAAACGTGAAAATGAACTTGATCTTGCAACATACTATCAGGAAACAGCTGTAAAAATCCCGCAGGTTTAATATACTGTTTGGCCTTATGACGCCAATTACAGAAATAATCCAGCAAGATCACACGCCAGATCAATCTAGTACCCCAGATAAACCAACAGGTTGCAGCTGGGGTCGCATGTTTACCAAAATAGCATCTACCGCTCTTCAAGTAGCAAAAGTAGGGGCTATTTTTGGTCTCTTTTTTATACCAACTGCGGCCGCACCCATCTACATGAATCCAGGGCAGGTACTTGCGCGCGCTGGTACCGCTTCATGTGGCCTAAACAAAATTGCCTTTACCCCCCAGGATTGTAACGAGATAACAACTGCGAACCTTCTATTCCTCTATGATAAAACGCGACCAGGACACTTTACTGAAAACGAACTCTTGATACCACGCGAAAAGGGATTAACAAGACCTGGCGGATCGTTCTACCAAGGAACCTCTTTTCGCTTTCAGATCCCTCAAGATCGCCTTATCCGCTATGAACGTGCCGAAGAATATGCGAGATTTGCATTCACGCGAGATGTGTGGACTGGCAGTGTCGAAAAGACCATTGAGAAATTTTTTAAACTCCACAGCTTAATCTGTACAAATAAAACTGAGCCAAATGAGTACAGAAAAGTTAAAATAGTACAATCCTACTTTTTTGCCGATAACGCCTCTATACACGAACTTTCACTTACCGATAGAGAGCGAACTATCCTTTTGACCACTGATCCCAATAAGTACACAACGCTTGGACCAGAAGAGTCAGA
Source organism: Verrucomicrobiota bacterium (assembly GCA_018239765.1). GTDB lineage: Bacteria > Chlamydiota > Chlamydiia > Chlamydiales > FEN-1388 > SZAS-7. The sequence goes on along the minus strand of JAFEGT010000060.1, from coordinate 6,607 downwards.
GGCGTGGTCTAAGATGCTCTATCTCTCACCTGTAAATGCGTGCGAGCTACCATATAAAATGAAAGAGTTTGTCGAAGAGTTTCATAGACGGATGCGAGAAGGCGGAGACTACATCGACCATGCAAGCTTCTTTCATGCAGAATTTACCAGGCTACAACCCTTTTTTACCGGTGTGGGTCGTATAGCACGTTTGATGACAAACCTCATCCTAGATGAGGGCGAACTCCATCACGTAGTATTTAAGGATCACCTAGAATATATAACGGCCGTTCGCAGCGGCACCAAAAACCGCGCCCATTTTACTGAATATCTATTAAGGTCTCTCATATGGACTCGCGAGAAACTCCCCCACCTAGATAATCCCGAACATCGAAAAATCATCAATGAAGCCCGTGCTATGCACCCAGGCCTAAAGCTTGAAAATGTAGGCAGGGAGCTTACAGGTAAAGAGCTTTCAGGTAAAGAGCTAGCGGGCAAGAAAGTAAATCAAAGGGTGGAACAAGAAGCCTACTACAACTACCATCAGGCACTTTATGAAGTGCGGCAGGCACATATGATGACACTGACAGAAGATGGACTTCTCAGCCTTATGAATAGGCTTCATATCCTCCTTACACAAAATCTTAAGCAAGATGAACCCTTTAAACTGGGCGAATATCGCACCACCTATATGCTTGTAGATGGGGTGGGAGATGCCGTCAGCATGCTCTCTAAAGCTCAATGCATGTTACCGCCAGGTGATTTTAAGCTTTTTCTAGAGTCTATCACAAAGATACAGCAAGACATCACCCATCTTGGCAGGCTCTCTGAAGAGGAAAAAACTCTCTGGAAAGATGTAGCCCACATCCCTCCAACGCCGGATAGAATTGCCACCAGAATGCAAAACTTTGTCGATACCCTTGTAAAACGTCGCCATGAAGACGCTGTAGAGATCGCCTCATTTATCCATATGGAAATTGCCAGCATATGGCCGTATGGTGATGCAAATGGAAGGCTTGCACGCCTCATGATGAATGAGTGGTTACGTCTCAATGGCAAAACATTTATCACCTTCCCAGATAACAGTGAATATTACAAAATAGTAAGCCAAGCTGTTAACGATTACACCATTTTTACGCGCTATTTAAGAAGAATTATTCAGACTTAAGAGACACGAAAAAAGAGCATCTCCTGCAACTTCTAACATTAGTATAATTCCTTGGACTTATGACACCTATTCAATCAACAGAGCAACAAACAAGAACCTTTACCGAAGAAAAACCAACAGGCTGCAGCTGGGGACGCGTTTTTAGCAAAATTGCCTCTACGGCTATTCATGTAGCAAAAATAGCCGCTGTTTTTAGCATGTCTTTGCCGGCACTTGCTTTACCAATCTATATGAATCCTGGTCAGGTACTGGTGCGACACGGCACCGTATCGTGTGGAATAAATAAAATTGCCTTTAGTCCCGAACTCTGTCACGAAATCACAACGTGGTATCTCGCAAGCCTCTACAATCCATCTTTTCATGCAAGATACACCGAAAAAGACCTTGCACAGCACCACGAAAAGGGCATCTCTCGAAAAGGCGAAGATGGAACAACGTTTCGCTTTTTGATCCCTTTAAAAAGGTTGGAGAATTACCAAATCGCAACACACTATGCCAAAGCAGCGTTTACCCTGCAGTCCTGGCAAGAAAGCCCCAAAATGACTTTAGATCGCATTTTCAATCTCCACAGGATAATCAGAGCAGACCCACTAGAGCCCAACTCGTATCGAATGGGACATAAAGTTCTCAATTCGTTTTTTCACACTGATGATGCAAAGATAGATCACGGTCAATTTACGGACCCTGAGCGAGCGATTCTGACGAAAACACACCCTGCACAAATCTCAACGCTTCCAGCTGAAGAAGCTGCGGTGTGGCTGAAGATACTCTTTATACCCACAACCCAGCCGAGTGAGATAGCAGACCAAATGGAACATCTTGTCACCGAGCTGCATAGACGCATGCAGCAGGGAGGAGACTATGTTGACCACGCAAGCTTTTTTCATGCAGAATTTACCCGCATACAGCCATTTTACACAGGAGTGGGCCGCATAGCGCGCCTTATGGTGGATGTAATACTCGATGCGGGAGAGCTGCCACCAGTAGTGTTTAACGATGATATTGAATACACAAAGGCTGTACGCCAAGGCACAACCAACCGCGATGTCTTTACAGAATATCTTAGAAAGTCGATCGCCTGGACAAAAGAAAATCTGCCAGATGTTGACAACTCCGCGTATAGGCGCATTGTTAACGAAACTCGCGTCATGTATCCAGGACAGCTTTTTTCGAACGTTGGAAGACAGCTCGATGGCAAAAAAGCTGATCCCAAGGCATACCACAACTATCAAAGAGCACTTGAGCATCTGCAACAGCACAACATTATGAAAATGAATGCAGAAGAGTTTGTGAAGCTGATTAAGAGCCTCCATATTCTTCTCACACAAGATATTGATCCCCCAGAATCATCCAGCTTTGGAGGATATCGCTCAAGCTACATGCTGGTAAATGACATGACCGCTATTACAGATATCATTACAAAAGCTCAAAACTTGCTCGGAGATCGTTTTCAGTTTTTTCTGCAATCTATCAGCAAGATTCAGAACGATATAAATCACCTTGGGCAATTCTCTGAAGAAGAAAAAGAGCTCTGGAGAGAGCTTACTCACCTTCCTACAGCGCCAGAAAAAATCGCTCAAGAAATGCTCACCTTTGCTCGAAACTTTGTAAGTCGACGTGACGAGGACTTTCTTGATCTTGCTGCATTCGTTCACATGGAATTTGCACGCATTTGGCCTTTTAGTAATGGAAATAGCAGACTAGGGCGCATGCTGATGAACGAGTGCTTGCGACAAAATGGCAAAAAGTTTATTACCTTTCCAAACCGTAATCAGTACCAGCAAGTAGTACACAAGGCACTCGATGACTACGCTGTTTTTACAGATTACCTCAAAAGGATTATATGACATTACACGCTCCAGAAACAGCTCCAGACTGGGACACCTACCATCAAATTCGCATTACCCAGATTCACAACCGCTACTGCCCGGATCTTGTGTATGACTATAATGACCCCGAAGAAAAGCAAAATCATCCACGTCTGTTCAAAGTTGATGGCAAAATAGTAGGCGTGATCCGTATTGACCTGCTTCAAGAGAACGAAGCCTCCTTTCGCTGGATAGCCATAGATCCTGCACATGTACGCCAGGGGCTTGGCACCAAGATGCTCACACTTGCTGAAGAGTTTGTAAAAGAGCATGGCAGGACAACGATACGCATACCTGCCACGGCCCAATCCCTTGCCTTTGCCCACACACTTGGCTACAAAGAGGAGCCATGGGCCCTCATGCCAAACGAAGCGTGCATGATAGCCGTCTCAAAAAGAATATAACGTTCCTGTGCGGATTACTTTTATTGAAGCTTCGGTTGGATGCCCGATTAAATAGCCCCCACCTCACGTATTGCTAAGATTCTGAAATTACATTGCAATTATTCTCCAAAGTTACTATCTATTAATACCTTCGACATCGACTTCGACATATTGCGATTTACACATCTCTTAATAATACAACTTAATTTGGTGAATAAAAATGCGTATAGCACTTTTGCTTTTTACTTTCTTTTGCTTGAGCCTTTTTGCAGATGACGAATTTGTACAGCAGGACGTAGAAATACATCCAGATGCACTCCCCTCTCTTATAAACCTTACATCGTTACCCTCTGCAATCGTTAACGGCTGCGTCAACGTTATTTCTGGAGATTTATACGAGTACGAGCAAGATGATACTGTTTCTGGCGGTAATAGTCCCTATATGCTAGGCCATAGCTACGCAAGCTCGAGCCTGGAAGAAGGCAATCTTGGTGCAGGCTGGAACTTCTTACATTATCACCTACTCGAAGTCTTTCAGCCTGATAGAATTCAGTATGTCAAGAAAGGCGGTAAGAGCATGCCTTACCTTTGCCCTTTTGAACTGACTGAAATCTATAAAGAATGCATTGGAAAGAGAACGCTCTTTCCAGAGGCCATTGAGGCTCTTTCACCTCCAAAAGCTAATCCATCACTATTTGCACATCCACTAGAGTTTTTAAGCAGCAGCTTAATCGAGAAAGGCACAAATCGCCTCGAGAGAGAAGGAGAGCCCGCTTTTTTATCTCTCTATGAGCCCTCTGGTGGGCGATTTGTTTTTAAAGGACGCTACAATAGCGAGCGTAAAAAGGGTATGCGCCGTTTCAAACTCCTTACAAAGCATTCAGGTATTACCAATGTCACACATGGGGTCATCTCTGGTCAAACGAACATTAAAAACATAAACCTAAAATGGGATAAAGACAAGGATCGCTTTTATGTGAAATTGGGTGATGGCACCACTCGCACCTATATTCGTCAATGGAAGTATAAAGAAATGGTACGTAAACGCCCTCATCACGCGACATACTATCGTGACTATCACCTGGAAAGTGAAGTACTCCCGAATGGCAATAAGCGATTTTATCACTATAATGATGCATATGAAGTCACTTCGATAGCAACCTATAACAAAAACCTTTCTCAAAAGCTTTCAGAGGTCATATTTGAACACAAAACCCCTAAAGACTTTAGTAAAGCCCCTTCGCTAAATGTAAAAACGAGTGATAACCATACGCACACATACTACTTTGAAAGGCTTGATGGAAAAAAACTCAAAGGACTCTATGCAGTCTCTTCTCTAGACCGGTTTACCAAGCCCAAAACCTACTTCAAATATAGCGAAAAAGACCATACAGGCAAAAGACGTCTTATCGAAAAGAGATCAGAAGATGGTTTCTACATAAAAACCGAGTATTACAAAAGTGGACGAGTAAAATGCCAAAGATCCCCCATGGGAACTGATGGACAAGAAATTGTTACTCATCAATTTTTCTATAAGGACTGGGAAGATGGTTCTGGCCGCTGTTCTGTTCGTGATGCCCACAACAGGCTCACGCGATATTACTGGAACAAAGATAAGCGTCTTAAAGCTATCACAAGACTGGATGAAGACAAAAATATGCTCATGCATGAAGAGTTTCACTGGTCAGACAACGATAGTTACAATAAGGGAAACTTACGTGCTCATGTAATAAAAGATGAGCAGAATAAAATATGTCTAGTACGTAAATTTAACTATGATGGACATGGCAATATTTTAAAGAACATTGTAGTTGCCAGGATCACCAAAAATGAAGGCAACATACAATTTAATGATGATCTTTCCTACACATACAGCTGCGATAGGCTTGAAACTACCTACACCTATTCTGATGACGGCTTCAACCTCAAAGAAAGTGAGTGTGATCCTAATGGCAACTACACCTATTATGAGTATCTTCCTGGCACAAACCTGATTACGGCTAAGTTTATTTGTGACAAAACCAGTATCTGCAAGAGAGAGTTTTTCACCTACGACGAAAATGGTTTGGTAAACGAGCATATTTTTGATGATGGCACCTCGCGGGACAAAAATCTTCTCGATGGAGTAACTGAACGTCATAAGAGGGAATTTACCTATCGTTTAGAAATGCCACACTTTGGCGAAGTACTAGAAACTAATGAGTATTATTATGACTCTTCAAAGGCAGCTTATGTCTGGTGCAAGAGAGAAAACAATCACTTTGACAGTCATGGCAGAATAGTCAAAAAAAGCCTCACAGATTGCAAGGGAGGAACTGTTGAATATGCTTATGAATACGATGACAAGGATCGCCTTATAAAAAGCACAGATCCCTTAGGGAACACAGAAACTCTGTCATACGACCCGATTACAGCTCGACTTATCTCCAAAAAGAGCACACGAGACGATGTTAGTTGGCACTACACCTACGACAGTATGGGTCATATCGTTAAAGAAACAGAAAGGCACAAAAATGGTCTAGAACTTACCACAGAATACGAATATGACTATTTAGGAAGAAAAATTGCTGTAAAAGATGCCCAAAACAACGTCACACGCTATAGATATGATGCCCTTGATCGACTGACTGAAATAAATTACCCCGATATGTACGATCACACTGACAATAAAATTGCTCCCAAAAAGACCTACACATATCGAAATTTAGGATCGGAAGTCGCTGAGACGAACGAAATAGGGCTCACTACTACCACTTGTTATAATGCTCTAGGCAAGATTACTGACCAGGAATTCCCCGATGGAAGCAGCAAAAAGTGCAGATACGATCTCAAGGGCAATGTGATAGAAGAGATTGCACAAAATGGAAGTGTTACCAAAATGTCCTATGATAGTTTTGATAGGCTTGTGGAGTCTCATCAAGCAGTCATTTCTCATAAAAAGATCGTCTATAATGGCTTTCATGCTGTGGAAGAAATTGGCCCAACCGACGAACACATTATCTATTCATATGATCCTGCAGGCATGCTTATACGTAGAGAGCAGAACGACAGAAGCACTACATACAGTTATGATGCCAGAATGCGCCTTAAAGAAGAGCGTACAGAGCTTGAGAATGGTTTTATTGCAAAAAGTTACCTCTACGATGATCTGAACCGTATGATTGAAGAAACACGTTCTGATCACAAGGCAGACTTACGCACATACAAAG
>JAFEGT010000005.1 GCA_018239765.1 Verrucomicrobiota bacterium | reverse complement strand
AAGCTTGATATGAAACATCATGATTCTCTATGCTTGCCTGCATGACTGAAAAAACACCGCTCAAACCTTTTGTGGCCACACTTGACCCCGCGATGATCGACACCCTAAAAAATGGGCTTCTTGAGCGCGGCTTCGAGTTTTCGACGCCCCCCTACACCATCTTTGCGGCAAAAAAGAAAAACCTTGCCGTCACCCTCTACACATCGCTCAAACTCACCGTAATGGGTAAAGAGATGGGTGAATTTATAGAATATTATTTAGAGCCCGAAATCCTTAAAAGTTTTAGCTTTACAAACCCAGTAGCAAGCCTCGAGCTTGATCTTACCGGGCGTATAGGCGTTGACGAAGCTGGTAAAGGTGACTTTTTTGGCCCTCTCTGCATTGCAGCAGTCTATGCACAGGGTGAAGAGATTGAAAAAATGGTCAAACTTGGCATAAAAGACTCAAAGACATTGAGCGATAGCACCATCCTCAAACTTGCTGAGCAGATTCGAAAGAATTTCTTATATGAAGTTATCCGCATTGGCCCAAGCAAGTACAACGAAATGTATGGCAATTTCGGCAACCTCAACAGCCTTCTTGCATGGGGTCACGCCACTGCTATCGAAAAACTCTCAGAACGCAGCCACTGTACCAACGCTATAATCGATAAATTTGCCCATGAGTTTGTTGTGGAACGTGCTCTTGCACGCAAAAAGCTGAAAATAAACCTCACCCAGAGAACCAAGGGTGAACAGGACCCTGTCGTTGCTGCTGCCTCCATACTTGCACGTGCCGCCTTTGTTGAGGGCATAAAAAAGCTCTCAGAAGAAGCGGGCTTTGAGCTACCCAAAGGGGCATCTCAAGCCGTTATTGCTGCTGGTAAAAAGGCTGTCGCCACTTTTGGGCGCGATGTATTACCTAAAATTTCTAAAACGCATTTTAAAACTACAGAGCAAATCTGAGATGCTTTTACGACTCTTTATTAAAAACCTCGTTCTTGTTGAAACGTGCGAAATTCTCTTTCAGCCAGGCTTTACCGTAATTACTGGTGAGACCGGCGCAGGTAAATCCATTATTCTCTCATCACTTAGCCTATTACTTGGCCAAAGGCAAGATAGCTCTCTTATACGTCAAGGCGCGAGCTCAAGTTCGATTGAGGCTACGTTCAACATACCCAAAGTACTCCCCCTTTTAGATGAAGCCGGCATCACCTACGACGACAGCCAAGAGGTAACGATACGTAGAGAACTTCTTGCATCAGGTAAAAGCCGCGCCTTTGTAAACGACCAGGTTGTTCAGCTTAGCCTTTTAAAAAAGCTCGCACCCTTTCTTATCGAAGTATCAGGCCAACATGCCCACATAGAGCTTACACAGCATGGCAAGCCTATGGATATTTTAGATTGCTACGCAGACTCTCCTATAGAACCGTTTCAGGAATCATATCGCAACCTACTTGCACTCAAAAAGCTCAAAAGCGACTTTAGGCTTGAAAAGCAGGCTCTTATCAGAAAAATCGAAACTGCTGAGCGTGAAATTGAAGAGATCGAAAAGATAAACCCTCAAGAGGGTGAAGATGACGAGCTTTTTAAAGAGTACTCTGAGCTTGCTACTATCAGCCAGTCCGTTGAACAGCTTGTGGAAATAGTGCTGATCTTAGATGGCACATCACTGAGCGATATTGGCCGCGCAAAAAACCTCCTCGAGCGTCTCGGCCAAAAAAACGAAAGCTTTCAGGCAACTGCAGCAACCTTTAAAGAGGCCTATAGCCAGCTGCAGCAGATTACCTTTGAGCTTAACAGAACCATTGAAAGCAATGAAGATTCGCAAGAGCGCTTTACACAACTTGATGAACGACTTAAGGCACTTCACCAGCTGAAGAAAAAATATGGCCCAACCTTACAGGATGTTATTGACTGGAAAGAAAAGCAAAAAGATGCCCTCAAAACAATGCTTGGGCAAGATGTAAGCGAAGAGGAGCTTGATGAAAAGCTGGCTCACTGTGAAGCTATCACATCAAAGCATGCAAAAGCCTTGAGCGATGCTCGCCAATTGGCAAGTGCACGCTTCTCTGCCGCTATTACAGATGAACTTCACCAACTCAACATGCCAAGCGCACTGTTTGAAGTGGGCTTTATGCCTCAAGAACGCTCAAGTTCTGGTGACGAAGCTGTTCAGTTTTGGCTTACGCCAAACCGCGGCGAGTCAAAAGTGCTCATACAGGAAGCTGCAAGCGGTGGTGAAATTGCTCGGCTCTGGCTTGCCATTAAATGCGTTATGATGGGGAAAAACCCTGTCGGCACTATTCTTTTTGATGAAGTTGATGCCAATATCGGCGGCCAAACTGCCACTGTTGTCGGCAGAAAGCTGAAAGAGCTTGGCAAGTCATGCCAGGTACTTGCTGTATCGCACTTTGCTCAGGTTGCATCGCATGCAGATGCACACCTATGCATCCAGAAAGTAGAACATGATATGCGCACCACAACACACATCCGGCATCTTGACAGCCAAGAAAAGCGCGAAGAAGAATTAAACCGGATGAAGGGTTTGAGTCCAGTTGCAGAACTCGTCGTGTAGATTTCTGTCACTTTTATAAATTAGACCTCTTGCAAAATTTGTAACGACTGCTTAAGGTAATGAAAAACCGGAGGCTTTTGTGAAACGCGTATTTGCTACCCTACTCTCTTGTACTGCTCTCAACCTTGTTCATGCTGAAGATGCATCTCCCAACACTGCCTTAACTGCAAGCTACAATAGTGTTGGCAAAGCCAAATTTACTAAAACACACTCACAGCGTGGCCACCACCTGAAATATCAGCAGTGGTACCTTCTTGGCAACTACACACAGACCTTGCCATCAAAACAGGCTGACATTGAATATGGCATCGGCTATATGAACAGCAAGTTTGACTTTTCGCACCATCACAAGATGACAAGCTTTAAGCAGCACAACTTTAATAACCTCCTTGCACAGGTTGGAACAAACTTACGCCAGGTTCAAGACTGGAAGGTAAACGTTGGCCTTGGGCTGCAGATGAACACAGACCAACTCTCGTTCAACCGCTACACACTTTTTAACGGCGTCATTCACGGTATGTACGACCTAAAAGAAAAAACCCACCTACACGTTGGTTTGATGGGCTATTCGGGTATGCGCTGGACACGCGTTCTACCAGTTATTGGTTTTGACTACGAAATTTCTGAGAAGCTCTTTTTGAATGCAGTCTTTCCTGTTAACATGTCGCTTGTCTATGCCTTTAACAAACAGTGGTCGGTTGATGCCGCAATACGCTTTATGCTTTCACGACAAAGACTCAATAAAAACCACGAAAATTCCCGTGGGCTTATAGCCTACAGAAACTGGGGTGGTGAACTTGGTCTTAACTATGCCTTAAACCAACATTTTAGAGTTAACCTTCACGTCGGTGAAACCTTTGGAACAAGAATGCGTATTTCAAACCGCAAAGATTCCCACAGAAAACATCTACGTCTCGATTCAGCCCTTTACTATGGCCTGGATGCGACATTAGCATTTTAACACAACATTGAGGAACTATATAAAAATGAAAAACATTCTCTTAATGCTGCTTGTAGCAGCTGGCCTTCAGGCCCAAACAACGCCGCCTCCTGCGGAATTTAGCATGCCCGTACATGCGCCGAAACAGACTGTCGAAAAGGCAATGCGTGTAAAGATTGACATTTCCGAGGGTGATCTTTCTACCTATGGACTACAGCAGTCTGCTATTTATAATGAAATTATGACACGCCTTTCGCTTGCTTCTATTCAGATAAAGGAAGATCCATCTCTTCCTCAGCTCGTTTTACGCGTAAAAGCCATTCAGGCTGATCGCGCTGTAGCGGCATTTATTCAGCTTGGCTTCTTTGAAGATGCTTCACTAAGCCGCAACCAATCAATCGTACAAGCACTTACATGGTCACAAGCGACTATGCTGTCTTGTGCGAAAGAAGATCTCGCTAAAGAGGTTTCGCAGGTTATCATCCAGATGACCAATAGTTTTATACTCGAATACCAAAAAGCGATGGTACCACTTAACTAAACAAAAAGGAAAAAAACATGAGAATATTTGACTGTATCGCATGGGTGTTGTTGATCATCGGCGGCCTAAACTGGGGTTTAGTCGCTCTTGGACATAACATTGTAGACCAAATCTTTGGTCCTGGCACAGAAATTGCCAAAATTGTTTACGGCTTAGTTGGCCTTTCAGCTATCTACGCTATCTTCCGTTCACGCTGCTGCAGCGGTAGCGATAGCTGCAAAAAGTAACAGCTATTAGGGTGTAATGGGGGCTTATGGCCCCCCTCCCTCTTTCTTAATCTTAATCTTTATCTTTATCTTTATCTTAATCTTACTCTTAATCCTGATCTCGATCTTAATCTCGAGAGCCCCTTGCAAAACTAAGCACAACTGAATTCAGGCC
>JAFEGT010000059.1 GCA_018239765.1 Verrucomicrobiota bacterium | reverse complement strand
ACTTTCTATGATCGTTGGCCAGCTTGACAAAGTGGACCCAAAAAAGCTGGAAGCTGCCAACAGCTTCCTCGCCTCACTTGACAGCTAAAAGAGGAAAGACCCGATCTTTACCCATCCTTCATATCGTTATATCGTTCTCATAGTTGAAACAGCCATAAGCTTGCGACAAGCCTCAACGATAGGAACGATATAACGATATGAAGGATAAAAAAATTAAATCATCGATTGCCCTTCTACCAGTTCTTCTTTTACCTGCCACTCTTCATTGCTCTGCAATCTTTTCCATTCTAGCTTTCTACTACGGAAGTTCACCAGTAAGCCAACTGATAAACCAGATACTTTTAGGTAATTAAATAGCTGCGCTTGATGCTCGTTTATCAAGCTTTCACAGCATTTGAGCTCAACAATAACAGTTTGGTCAACGACTAAATCCGCATAATAACGACCGATAAGTTTCCCTCTAAAAACCACATCGTAAGATCGCTCTACCTCAACTAGCAGTCCTTTTTGCCGCATTGCAATCAGAAGTGCATTTTTGTAAACTTTTTCATGAAAACCAGGCCCAAGCTCACTCATTACATCAAATCAACAGCCCAATATTACATTTGTCAACTCAGCATGGGGAAGCTCTTTTTCTGTTTTCATCGTTATTATCGTTATATCGTTTTTATCGTTAAACTTCTCGCAAGAGCGCTCTCGGCCTTTGCTCCTCTGCGTTTAAAATTCTTCAACGTTAACCATCAGGTGCTTTGAGCTTTGACGTACTTGATCCAGTAGCCCTGTTTTTGCTCGGAGGCAACGCGGGCATAGTAGCCCTTAAATTCGCTATCAAGACTCGATAGACGCTGAAGGCCATCTTTGGTCATCACCCAAGGATCTTGGCCAGTAAATTTACCGACGATATAGGCATCCGCCTCTTCTTTACTTGGAGCATCCACAAAAGATTGGCGCCAGTTTTTTAGACAGCGAAGCTGATGCATAATTTCAGGATCTTTACTCTCCTCTACCTTCTTCCAAACTACATCGTCGGTAGAAAAGCGTATTTCATCAAAGGTAATGAGACTTGCTGTAAGCGCTTTGACAAGCGCCTTGCCCATACAGCTATAGGTAAAGGCATGCCACTTTGCTCCCCAGCGCCTTTCTGGCAGAGCAACCGAAGCTGAGGCATATTTTTTTGCTGCAGCTACATCATCAAAATACCACTCATCCTTCTTGAAATGCAGATGCTGTAAGATGTTGGCAATATCCTGCTCAGCAAAGATCCCATCAATAACTGCACCATTCAGCACATATTCAAGTCTGTCAGCGCAAATGTTGGGCTTATCCTGCTCAAAACAGCGCTGCCCTTTTTTTGCCTCTTCTGTAACGGCATGTGCCAGATTGTGCTTTTTTAAAATGGCTATGAGGCCAGATTCTGCCAGATAGTCTTCATGCATATCATCCTGCATCACTCTATCTGACTGGATGTGGCCATAGATATAATCTCCCACATGAGAAAATACCGTGTGGCTCACATCGTGTAGCAAAGCTGCCACCTGCTCATCAAGTGGTGCACCATATTTTCGTACTAAGTAAAAAACACCTAAAGAGTGCTCGTGTCTTGTGTATTCATATTCATCCTGTATAAACCAGGTAACACCATACTGGCGGATCTTTTTAAGCCGTTCAAATGCTGGAGATCTAATAAGCTCTAAAAGCACAGGCTCTCTGATGGTAGTGGCACCATAGAGCGTTTCAAGCTCCATATAGTCAACCTTGTCATGAAGCCGATACCACCCTAAAAGCGGGTATGTTACCAATAAAAAGAGAAGTATAAAATGCTTTTTCATAATCAGTTCTCAGGCTCGTACAGCTCTATCTTAATATCAAGACCACCAAGCTCCTTGATGATCATATTACGCACCTTAGGCCATTGTAGCTTGCCATTACCACAGCCAAGCGGAGGAATGGCCAAAGAGGTAATGCCCCACTCTTTATAATGGTTTTTAATTCTCTCTAGACCATCTTTGATCCAAGGATATTGCGACGGATCTTTATAGTGGTTCTTGGTTGGAAAGTTTAAAATCAGCCTGCCATCTGATAGCGTGTGGATGTAAGGAATGCCCGGTTTTACAGAGCCCTTCTTGCATAAACCCGCATATTCTGTACACATATCGGGATAGCGCTTTTTAAATTCCAAGGCAATACCTTTACCCATCGTACCCTTACAGTTTACGGTGTTGACTCTGGTTTGACATTGTGAATCGAGCAAATTACCCCCTTTAATAGAGACCATATTTTCAGGAAGCGCTAGCGGCTGCTCTTGTTTAGCAGGCTGCACCTTGAGCCACGTTTCAAGCACATTTCTTGCCTGTTTGGTGGGAGCATGGGTAAGATCAACGATCTTCTGCTCGACAGCAGCACTCTTTTCAACTGTTGCCGGTTCAGCGGACACCTCGGCAATCACAACAACCGGCTGCTCGATTGCTGCAAGAGATTCAACTGGCGTGGAATCAACTGGATAGTCAATAGGTTCTGGATAGAGCGCATTGGCGAGTGGTGCTAAAGGCTCTCGCTGCCCTTCTCTAAAAAAGAAGTCAGGATCAATTGTAATCGGCACAGGACATTTTTTGTTGCCAAAAAGCTCTTCTACTGCCCTTTTAACCGCCTCCGTTGCAACATACATGCCACCAATATAGCTAGGATGAACCTTACGGGGCAATAGAAGCTCTGCGCAGCGTAGCTGCTTATTGCTTTCGTTTACTTCTTCACTATTATATCTTGATCTCCAAAACTTACCAAAAAGCACATCGCGCGCAAGCTTGTGAACACCCTCTGCCACTTTATAGAAGTTTGCAGTTTTAACAGCTGCATTTCGGTCAGAAATCACGGCCCCATCAAGACTCATAATGCCAGGCTTTAGCCGCAAAACACACAAGCTCTCCGCCTTTTTTCGCCTTGATGACAGCATGGAATTTTTGGCATTAAAGTAGAAGTTGGTGCAGTCATGAATCTTTCTTGCTTGCCCCATAAGTTCGGCTGAAATTTCCTTATTTGCACGAATATTCTGCACACCTTCCATAGAAATATCTTCTTTCTTATGGGTTTCAGCATCCTTATGAGAGAGTATTCCCTTCTCAAATATTGACCCCAGATTTGCAAGCGGGGCGATGTAGTGTAGCTCTGTAATTCCTCCGTAGGCCATAGTAAGCTCCTTTAATAAGGATGCCACTATACCCCGAAAATGCTAATTATTGCCAAAGGAGAATTGTTGAAACTTTATGTAACTCTATGTTAAACTAAAGACATGAAGTATCAAGCGATTATCTTTGACATGGATGGAACTATAACCGACTCAGAACGGTTATGGGATAAAGCGACCGATTCACTCCTTTCTAAACACAATGTTTCCTTAAGCCATGAAGAGAGAGCTCTATTTGGCAGTAATCTGCAAGGCACAAGCCTTCTTGATGCCACAATCTACATGAAAAAGGCATTTTCTCTCTCTGAATCTGTAGAAAATCTTATGCATGAATATGCTGGCTATGCCCATACCCTCATGTGCAGCGAAGTGCGCTTTATTGAGAGCTTTTTGCAGTTTTTTCATACACTCGATAGCCACAATCTTAAGTATGGCATTGCCACCAACGCAGACGCACTCACACTTTCTGCACAAAAAAAGGCACTTTCACTCGATAGCCTTTTTGGCGAGCATATCTATAATGTTGACCATGTAACCCATGGCAAACCGCACCCTGATCTTTACCTCTTGGCCGCAAGTAAACTCAACATTTCGCCCTATGCCTGTATTGCTGTAGAAGATTCCGCCTGCGGCATTAAAGCTGCAAAAGCTGCCAACATGTTTTGCATTGGCATAAACAGCCACGGCAACCTCGAACAGCTCAAAGAGGCGGACATGGTAATTAACTCCTACCGCGACGTTGACCTTCCGAAACTCCTTTCATCTGTATAAAATTTGGAATTATCCTATGTCATCTCCCACCTCTGCGCTCGCAACGGACAAATTGATTCGGCTCGAAGCAACAGAAGATCCTCAAGTCGGACTCTACAACGGCAGAGAGGTAGACATCCCATCCATTAAAAAAAAACTTAGGTGCGAAGAAGTTCACATAAGCAATGGCGATGGCAAACTGGCGACTATTTTTCTTAAAATAACAGAAAAAAATATAAGTGAAAAATAACCCTACTAACCTGAGTTTTGGCATCAGAGGCTTTTAGAAAACACATTTTCGCGTTTCTATCATTAATCTTACCTTTATTTCAGTCCTTAACTGCTCAGCTATCCTGGTAACATCGGAAAGATCTAGAGATGGATTCGTTTTTTTAATATAATCTAGAATTTGATCATTACTGGGCATTGCACTCCAGGGATCATCCAGTAAAATCTTATCAATAATCGCTCTATCATCCTCAAATACTGTTGGATACCCTGAACATGCAGACACTGGAGAAATACTCATTTTTACCTCACGTTTTGCATAAGTATATCATGCTTTCTCGTTACTAGAAAACCGCTTTCACCAAAAAAAACTAATAAAAAGCATTTTACAAAAACACCATCCTTTATGTAGGATTTCTGCGAAAACCGACTCTACTACCGACCTACTTCGATGAGCTTTACTGCACGACTTGAAATTTTAGACTCTTCCCATCTTCAACACCTAACACAGCATTTTTTTAGGCTTTCAGTGCACGATAGGCAGCTTCGCTTTAAAAATGCCTGCACAGATGAGACTCTCCTTAGCTACATCAACTCAATAGACTTTGTACGCGACAAAATCTTAGGTATTTGGAGTGGTGAGCGAACGCTTGTTGCTGTAGGACACCTCACTTTTTATAATAGGGTTGCCGACATATCCTTGAGCGTCAATTTAGAACATCGCCGCTTTGGCTACGGACAATTTTTGCTAGAACAGGCTAAGCTCCTTACGCAACAGCATCGCTGTACTGAGCTTAAAGTTTCCTGCCTTCGAGCAAATTCCTCTATGATTTTCCTCGCCTCAAAAAATGGCTTTTCAATAAATTGCCAAAATGATGAAGATGTAGAATGGGAAGGCAGCTGTTCGTTAGAGCCCGTTGCTGCAGAATAGGATTCCCCATAAAGGAGTTTCAAATTAGCCGAACCGCACAAAAACGCATTGTTGAATGCATACTGTATCTACCTTGTATTGTCTACATAGCTTTGATTTTTATTGAAGGGCTGTTTGATCTCGACAACTGGAGACTCGTTTTGACTCAAACGGGATTCATAGCTTGCGGGCTACTTCTGTTTTTGCTTTCGCTCAACCCACTGCGCCGCATCTATCCAACGATTACATCCATAGCCTTTATAAATAGGTTTCGCAGGCAAATAGGCGTTGCCGTATTTGTCTATGCACTGTTGCACTATATTGCTGTTATTTTGAAGAAGATCTGTAAGACAGGCTACTTTTGGCCCTCATATCTTTTGCAGGCCGTTCCCCTAACAGGCTTTATTGCGTTTATCCTGCTCTTTCTTCTCGCCATAACGAGTAACGACTACTCTATACGCAAATTAGGGGGTAGACGTTGGAAACAGCTGCACCGCTGGGCATATGTTATTGAGGCGCTTATTGTCGTCCATCTTGTGCTGCAAGGCGGATCTAACATCGCCATTGCCTGCATCATCTTTATTCCGGTTGTTTGCCTACAACTCTATTCTAGGCGTCTATAAGGCTGTACACGAAAAAGCACCTTAGGACAAAAACTGCTTGATGTGAGTAAAGGTGTCACGCTTGAAGACAATTCCTACATGGCCGGCATCTACTTCAACAGCTTGTTTTGATCGCTCTTCAACAAGAGCACACGTTTTATGCCCCATTAAGGCGTCATATTGAGCATTTATGTTGAACAGCTCGCCTACTTTGCCAATACGTTCCATCTCAGCCACCTCTTTTGCATCTGATGGCATAGCTAAAGTGACTATCTTGCCTATTTCAAGATTTGCTTTCGGATTTGCCCTCCAATCACAGCCCGCTTTTAGCTTTAGTTCATCGTTTTCTGTAATAGAGGTACTTTCTTCCGAAAATGCCGTTTGCAAAGCCGTGAAAGCTCCCATGGAATGTGCCACAAGATCAACTTTGGGTGCCCTACCAACCGTATCGATATAAAGCTTTTGAATTTCTGCAACTTTTGCAACTGCTAATCGTCGCTTTTCATCTGAAGAAAGCCCGGCGGGGATATTTGTGACGAAGACATCAAATTTAGCCTTTTTAAGATCTGTTGCAAGATCACCAAGATAATTCCAAGAACCAACGGCGCCATGAAAAAGAAGCACAGGGCGGCCGTTATTGTGCGCCATATTAAAGCCATATTCGG
>JAFEGT010000058.1 GCA_018239765.1 Verrucomicrobiota bacterium | reverse complement strand
GCATGAAAACGTTACTTGCGACAGTGCTGGTTGTTCTTATAGGGTTTTGGGGCTTTAATAAGCTTAACGAAAACTTTTCGGTAGAAAATATTACCCTGAAAGAGTGGCGAACCCTTCCAAACACCCCCAAAAACAGCCCGCAAGATGTTATAACAACACGAAAAATCTTTGATCAGCCCTTCAAATACCTTGGCAAAGGCCGTCAAAGCTTTGTCTTTGTTAGCCAGGACGAAAAATACATACTTAAATTTATCAAGTGCCAGCGCATTAATGTCTCCGATATCTATGCCAAATTTCCATTGCCGCCATTTTTGAATAAAAAGCGCCAAGCAAATATGGCAGAGCGTGAGGATAGGCTCGCGAGACACTTTACAAGTATGGCTCTTGCCTACGATCCCCTCAAAGAGCAAACAGGACTGCTTTTCTTGCATATCGAGCCCACACGTGAAGTGCAAAAAATGGTCACGCTTATCGATAAACTGGGCTTTAGCCATAATGTAGAGATCGATACAGTCCCCTATGCGCTGCAGATTAAGGCACAAAAGGTAGGACCGGTGCTTGGCAAACTGTGGAAAAAACGCAACATCCCCGAACTTACAAAGCGCCTAGACCAGCTTATAGACCTCTTTATCGAACGCGCCAGCTTTGGTATTATAAACCCCGATTCTAGCCTTGTTCAACGCAATAACATAGGCTACACCCCAACTCGCGCCATCTATATAGACATCGGAACCTTCAAGCGCTCTAAACGCGCATCGGATCCTGCCTATCTTCGTAAAGATTTTCAGAAACTAAAACCGATTATACGTTGGTTGAAGTCTCGAGACAAAAATCTTGCTCGCGACTTTGAGACAAAGATCGAAAAGCGTTTGCAGCAATGTGCGCCTGTCGAACAGGTTCAACAAGTCGATAGCCTGAGCACGCCTTAAGTACAAGCTCTACGGCACTTTCAAGCGATATTTTGTGGCCAGAAGAAATATAAAGCGGCTTGCAGCCTCTTTTTGTCCGCACACACATACCAATAACCTGCCCCTTATATACAAGAGGGACGCGTCTTCCAGCCTCTTTGCCGAGTACACCGTCAGGCTCACCACATAAAATCGATTTTGCGACTCCAATAGTTGGAAGATCAAGAACTACGCCAATGTGGCTGGCAACACCAAGGCCGCGAGGGTGAGAGACGCCATGGCCATCTACAAAGATAAGATCAGGCCTCTCTTGTAGCTTGTAAAAAGCTTCAACAAGTACAGGTGCTTCACGAAACCCTAAATAGCCTGGCACATAGGGAAAGGTCTGTTTTTGGGCCTCGCGCGCACTGGAAATTATTTTATTTTCGGAAACAACAACCGCAGATCCGTAAATCATTTTCTGAGGATCAAAGCGTGTATTACTCACATCCATTCCGCCTAAAAGCTTGAGAGCTCCAAAGCTGTCTCGGCGTATAACGCATGATGCCATCTCCTCTTGCGCTATGCGAGCTTCTGGTATTGATTTCGGATAAAGCCAGTTTTCCATATACTAGTTTCTAATAATAATATGAAGGATGTAATTATGTCAGTACATGAATGCACTTTTAAATCAGAAATAGCAAGTCCAAATGTACCAAGTAGTAAATGCCTGACTACGATTCTTGAATGCATGGAACCGAAACTCTATGGCCCGGTAACCATCGGCCAGTGCTTGAGACGCATGGGACATAGTGAAGTGTGCATAAAAGAGGCTACAGGCGATGATGTTGCCCTCTTTACCCGCACAGTACAGACAAGCTTTTTGCAACATACCCTTCCAAAAGCATGGAGCCGATCTTTTGCTAAAATGGTAATTAATAAGCTTCCTAAAGATGCTGTAGAAGCCCTTCGTTTTTTGCGTGATATTGAAAACAAAGATCGAGGCGATAACGAAACTCCAGACTACTCAACAGACAGAGAGCTCTTTACCGCGTGCAGAACGAGTGATAATGCAGAACTGATTATCGAAAGCTACGATACAGCATTGAAAACAGGAGATGGCGACTACATTGTTTTAGCCTTCAGCTCGCTTCTAAGTACAAATGAAGCGGCACAGCAAACGATTATCGAAAAAACTATTGCCGCTATAATGGATACGACCCCTAGCAAAATCTCAGAGCACTTATGTGACTATATCGCAAAAGCTCTACCTGAACCTCTAAGACAAGAATGGAAACTTTGTACAGCGATTCTATATGAAAACCATCGACTTTTATCACAGCTCAAGTTCGAAAGTTGTTTTTTCCTCGCCTACTCCTGTTCTAAAAAATCGGTAATTGAGACAGAAAAGCTCTACGGCAAATTAGAAAATTTTGCCAACTCTGCAAACCCAAAAGATTACTGGGAAAGCATCCGAAGCGAACTAAAACATGAATTTGCAATCACCTTTTACTGTCTGCTCTCCAAATTGATTGCCAATCCGCCAAACAATCAGACAAAAGAGACCTACGAAGAAATTCAGAAAGAATTTATGGAAAAGACGGTGAAATCAAAGTCAGCAAAGAAAGCGATGGAATTTATGCAGAATCCGGCACCTTTGGTGACAAAGGCCATACAGGCCCTTACAAAAGAGACCAAATAAATCGTGATAAGGGAACGATCTTTACATTGGGTTCGGAAAGTTTCTTTTCGAGCTCTGTAAAGGTGTACCACTTGAGTACGGGATATTCTGCTGTGGCATCGCTTTGGAGCTCATTTTCAAGCAGATTCAGCTCAAGGTGCAGTCCAATATCATAAACGCGATCTTGTGGGCTATAAAAGAGGCCTAGCACCTTGGCTTCTGTTACCTTATTTTCACCAATTTTTGCCTCTTCAGCAAGCTCCCACATCGCTTGAGCGATAAAATCAACCTCTCCCTGCATATAGGCTCGAGGCTCAATACTGCCAGAGGGCACAAACTCCAAAAAACCACCGTAGGATGACATCTTCATATCACGAAGGCCAACGAGCACACAGTCCCTACAGGTTGATACACCGCTAATCCCTACAGGATAGATCTGCAAGAGCTCCTGTAGGTCGGCTCTTTGCCTGCTGGCGATGTAGTAGCGATAGGGCACAAAGCGCCCAACAATTTTTTGATATGTAAAAGAGGTAAGGCTAAAAAGATGTGAGTCGTAAAGGTTGTAGATCGCCTTCTGCTTTTGCCAAATAGAGTCGATCTCTTCTTCAAGATCTGGAGAGAGCTTAAGATGAAAATCCTGCTCGAGTACAATCTGAACATTCTCTGCTAGAGCGTGTCGTTCTACATTATTTCCAGTCATTTTGCTGCACTCCATCTCCTAAAGGTATATCGCGCGTTGCTTTTTTACCCACAAGCTCATCAAGAAAGCGCGGGTGCACACCAATTTTTTGCTTTCCTGGCCTTAGGATAGCCACATTGCCATCTTCAACAAAGAGATCTCCTGTTTTTATAGGCTTAATCGCCTGCAGGCCTCTTCTTGCAAAGTAAAAAAGCTCAAGCTCCTCTTGTGCCACTCTTTTGACGCGGTGGCCAAGCATCTGTTCTGTTTGTCGAATCGCCGAAACCATCATTTTGAGCTCGTTTGGCTCTAAGGCAAACGAATGATCGGGTCCATCAAAGCTCTTGTTCATGGTAAAGTGCTTTTCGATCACTGTAGCGCCTAATGCCACAGCAGCAGTTGGCGCCGCTACAGGGTCTACGGTATGATCTGAAAGCCCTACTGGCAGGCCAAAATAGTTACTCATCCATGGTATAGTGCGTAGGTTCATCCCTGTTGGCTTTGCAGGATACTGTGCGCAGCATTGAAGAAGTGTGAGGTCCTTACCGCCACAATAGGCAACTGCCCAAGCTATATCATCAATAGTTGCTGCCCCAGTAGAGAGAATAAGCGGCTTTTTTGAATTTTTCGCAAGCTCAAGTAGTCTCACATGGCCAATCTCATATGAGCCTATTTTATGGCGACGAACATATGGGTCGACCGCTTCAAAATCAGCTTTCGAAAAGGGTGTAGCCATAAATTCAATATCAGCAGCTTTGCACATAGCGGCAAGTTCACCAATCATCTCGTAGGGCATACTGAGGTCAACAAAGACATCGCGTACGCTCTTTTTTATGCCCATTTTATCCATGTAGTCAGCACTTGCAGCATTTTCTACATAGACAGTATCGGCACGATAGACCTGAAATTTTACGGCATCGCATCCTGCTTCTTTTGCTACATTGATGAGATCGCGGGCGCGGTCAAGATCTGCCTTTTTAGAGCCTGCACGCCAGTTAGAGCCTGCTTCTGCAATTATAAAAACCTTATCCTTCTTGACTGGTACAAGCTCATTTTTATACAAAGATCCAGATTTTGTAAAACCAGCCTTCTCAAAAATATGTATGGAGGCACTATTTTCATCTTTTATTATGGCATAAAGCGTATGGCACCCTTGCTGCTTGGCAAAGGCTACAGCCTCTTTTAGGAGTCTGCTGCCAACACCGTTGCCGCGAGCATCTTTGGCAACCACAATAGAAACCATGGCTCCATGTTCATCGTCAACAGGATCAAAGCCAACAAAGCCAACACGTTTGCCATCCACAACAGCAAAGAGTGGAGGAAGCTCTTTTAACAAAAAATAGGCTTTTGAAAAGTGGTTCCAGTATTCTTCTTCTGACAACAGTTCGGTGCGAGTAGACATCGCGCGCGCATGTTCGTCAGATCGCCATGACAAAATGAGGTTTGAATTTTCTCGGGTTCTAAACACGCACTCTAGTGAAAGATTCATGAAACACCTTTTTGCGGTATATGTGCGTTTATTTTTAGCCAGTCGGGATTTTTTTGTAAAAGTGCCATAATATCGGCTAAGCGAAATTCAGGATTTTTTGGATAGAGCGCCTCTATAATATGGCGAATGAGGGCAAAATCCTCTTCGGTATCTACTGTGAGCCTGTATGCTGATTGATTTTCTTTTTGCTGCAGATTTGCAAGACGAAACCACTCGGGATGCTGCCATATGTAGGGCGTTACATGTTCCTTTTCTGGCGATGATTTGGCTTCAAAGTAGGCTTTTTCTAATGCTTGGGTACGTACTATTTCAAAGTCCATCCCAAGAGGATAGCTTCTCTCATGGCAGATAGAGAGATAGTCAAGATCGTTGTAGTGGCTGTAAAAGAGGCCTAGACCGCGCTCTAAAAGATCTGGGTCTATAAGTGGGCAGTCAGAGGTTACGCGAACGACTGCATCGAGTCCAAAGGCGTCAATCGCTGCCATATAGCGGCTAAGGACATCATCTTCACTTCCGCGGATGCAGTGATAGCCCTCTTGGTTGCACCAGTCGACTATTGGTTGATCGTTAGGGTTTATAGTGGTGGCGACAACAATGCCTGCTACATTTTGTACCATTCGAAGGCGCTCTAGCTGATATGCGAGAAGGGTTTTATCGAGCACCCTTTTAAAGATTTTGCCCGGAAGACGCGTTGAGCCAAGCCGTGCCTGAACCACAATCATGCAAGGGATAAACTCTTTTGGTGCAATGTAGCTATCGCTATCTAAAAAAATACGCATAGCCGACACTCTACGAAATACCGCAAATAAATACAAAAAGTTTTCGTTGGAGCCTTACAGACACATGATCGTATTTTTGGTCCCTCACCCCTTGCCCATACCCCTGCCCTTGCCCTTGCCCTTGCCCTTGCCCCCTAATTTCAAGCATTCTACTAAAGCCCTCTTGAGGGCGACATTAGAACGCCGCTAAAAGAGGCTCTAGTGGAAATAAAATTAAANNAAGGGCAAGGGCAAGGGCAGGGGGGGGGTGCAAGGGCGATCAAGTACGCGTTAGTGATTCACATTGAGCAAAATTATGCCGCTCTTTTTTTGCCACCCTTCATATCGCGAAGCATAGCGCGACGTCTGCCTTCAGCAGTTTGCACTCTTTTTGGTTCAATTTTTTCTACTTTTTTAACTTTATTATCAGTTTGTTTAGTTGTCATATAAAACCTATTATTATCACTAATCTATGATCACACTATACAAACTAATTAATATTATGTAAACTAAAAATTACGGCTTTGCAAATAAATGGCATTACGTTATCACTTAAGGCTATGAGTTCAATTGCCACAGTAGACCGACTTTTAGCCTCCTGGGACCAGCTTATTGGTCAAATAGACGCACCCCCAGCTGAGAGCATACTCCTCACCTGCCGCGATGGCAGCCTCCAGTTTGAACGAAAGCCCAAAAAGTCCTTTCAAGACCGCATTTTAAGGCTTATGAAGGGTGAGCCACAGGAAGAAAATTTCCCTCTCCAGCTCGAACTATTAAATAATATATTTAATCGATGCCAAGATAGAGAGAAGTGCGCCCGCCTGGCCGACCATGTAAACGCCATAGGGCGCTACAGCTTTGCTAAAAGGACAGAAAAGACCTTTATACCCTCTAAAATGCCAAAGCTGGCTGACTATCAAATACGCACCTTTTTGCCCACAACATGCCTCATTGCGCCAGGCCCCCTGAAAAGAGGCCTACCCAACCAGTCCCTTAAATTATGCTGGCTTAATGCTGCCCTAAAATTTATGGCAGCAACCACTCACTATGACGCCTTAATGACAACCCGCTCGCAAGATAGCCAGCTTGAGGCAATACGTAAAGCACTCTTTCGCCTGGTAGATGCCCTCAGGAGAAACTGGGACCAGCACCTCATTAACGCTCTTCATCAAGAGCTTATCGATATTTTACGCCAAAGTGCCTTTGACCACTTTTTTACAGGCGAGCAGCAAGACGCTACCGAATTTATCCTGCAGCTGAAGGCACACTTTCCAGTCCAAAACACCCCTCAAATAGAGCTTGCGGTCTACTACGATAAAATCGACAAGATCTGGAAGCCAGGATATCTGCAAGCTACCGATAAACTCACAGCCGACGTTCCACATGAGAGCTTTCTTTTTAGTCTCGAGGAAGCCTATTCCCCCAAAAGCTATCTTGAGAGTGTACGCGATTACTATGATGACCATGAGCCAAATCAAAGCGATAGCGTCAGAGATTTTATTAGCCACACTGCCGTAACCCACTACCCTCAGCTCGTTGAAGTATTCATCAAACGAGGTGAAACGTTTGACTATATTGACGAAGAGGGTCATGAGTGCCCACCAAAAATAGTCTTTGAAGAGGGCGGCACCCTTACTGTGCAAGAACATCGCCCAGAGCTTCTTGGTGAGACCGACATGATTGTAGGAGTACACCAGAGCGCTCGTTGCACCTTGCGGGCAGTTGCCGCAATTGAACGCACCGGCGGCAAGAATAAACAGCCCCACTACGTAACCCACACTCGCTCTGGTGGCACTATCACCACCCACAACGATGCGCGGCTTATCGACAGGCGCACAGAGGCTGTCTGGCAAAACGCCTATCTCCTGATACTTGAGCGCGCCCAGAGCCAGCCAACTCAATAAAAATAACATTGGCAGCTCGATAATACACAAAGAAGTTCAAGCAAGATTCAATTGATTCCGAAGTTCGATAAGCTGGATCCTCTAAAGAAGGCCTTTCGAGTTTGGACATTTAGAGAAATAGGGCCGGGAGCAGCATCGCTACAATATAATAAATAAATGGAGCTACTCAAACATTTATTATATTTTTTATATTTATACTAAACCTGCTACAATGATGGTTTAAAATTAATAAATGGACTTATTATGCAACCGCTACAAAAAATAGCCAGATTGGAATTTGTTACGTCAGAAAACCAAGTTGTAGATCTACCAACAACAGATAATGCGCTAGAAAGATTTTTAGATGGCGCTCCAAAACGATCCGAGAACGTTCCAGCTGATGTCGTACAGGCAGTTGAAGTTTTTGCTCGAGCAATGATAGATAATCGCTTTTGGAATGGGTATTTTGGCGATACAAGTGATGCATTTTTTCAAGACCGTGTAAGTGATTATTTAGATATGCCCAACTGGAATAACAAAGAACGCGTTTTCATCGTACTTTCAGTCGCTCTTGATAATGCAGCAAAATTTACAAAAGTCCCAAGCGCCACACTAGAAGTAGTTGCTAAGCACGCCGGCTATAAAATCGAATGGCAGCCAGAGGAAGAACTCTATGGAAGACGTATGAAGCAACTTACTCCGATAATCAGGTAAAATTCAAGTAGCTATACTTGAGCGCCTCTTAAGTTCCTCAAGCTGGTCGTACATATAGCCAACAGGTGAACGCTCATCAGGATCTACTCGGAGCATAAGAGCCACTATATCCCACAGTCCATTATAGGCTGCACCCTTTGATGCATCCTTAAAAGCAGCTATGTCGCGGTCAATATCTTGCTGCTGGAGCGATCCTATCGCAACATCAGTAATCGGCGTGAGAGATACGGCAGATTCTATTGATGCAAGAGGGGCAAGGTTGCCCCCTTTTAGAGAAAAACGGCCTACTAAAATAGTGGCCAAAACTAAGCCCAAAGCCCATATATCTTTTTTCTGGCCGTAACGAATGTTATGCTCAATCACATTACTTTCGAGTCTATTCAATCCATACTGTTCTATCCAAATGTTCTCAGGTGACCTATAGCCTACAGTTCCTATAACAGTCGTAAGGTGGCATGTGAGACCGAAATCGGCAATAACAGCCTGCCAGTTACCTGTTTCCGGAACCCAAAAAACCAAGATGTTATTTGGCGATATATCAAAATGAAAAGCCCCAAGCGTCACAAACCTCTCTGTATCTCGCATCTGAAGACTATGCAGCTGCTTAAGCCCTGAGAGCAGGTTTTCAAAAAGAATCAATTTTTGCTCTATACTTATGGGTGAGCCAAACAATATAGATAAAGGCCCATTATATAATCGTTCAAGAGCCTGAGTTTTTACAACGCCTCTCTCTTTTGGCTCCTTTCTTATGGCAACAAGCTCTGTAAGCCCATGCGGCCTATGCTCTTTAAGATAGCGGAGGAGGCCCTCTTCCATAGCTGAGACGCATTTTTTCCGAACAAGGTAGCTACCTGTTGTAAGATCGTAGCTTTGCTTGGCAGTCCGCTGTCCGCCTATTCCAATGACCTTTTTGGTGTGAAGCACTATATTAGTAAGTCTACTCGAACCATCAAAAATACAGCTAAAGCTAATCGGCACATTACACACCTTTACTACGTCAGCTCTACCTTGAATTCCAGAAGGTCGATAAAGCCCTACCTTTTTTATTTTTACCCCTCCACCATAACCAGAAACCTCTTTAAAAGAGCGCACAATCAAGCGCGGATCCTTAAGCAATAAGGGAACAATCTGTTTTAAGGCACTTTCAGTTTGCAGTTTTTGACTTAGGGTTATACCAAGATCAGCAAGGTTTTCTGGCCACTGCATCACTTCAGGGTTGGGAATCAGCCGAATTTTTAGAGCATTAATAGCGCCCGCCAACACACTCTGGTACTTATGTGCCGTTTTAGCATTGAGGGTTCCGAGGATGTGCAGTTGAAGTTCAAGACTTCTCTCAGATCTTATGCGGAAATATTTTTCATTTTCTTCGCAGTAGCGCAGTATGTTTTTGGCCACTACATCGGCTCGCAAATGGCTGAAAACATCCTTACTAAAGAGTGAGTAAAAAGGACTCATCAGACAAAGCACACGCCATCTGAGGCCCGATTTTTTCACCAGCTGTAAGCTACAGTCTACAAGCTGCTTTGTCTCGGTATCATAGAGAGCATTTTTGAGCTTCTCGAGATTGGCAATAAAGTCTGGGTATGCCCGCTCAAGTCGAAGACTCATTTACCAGAAGATGTAGCCATTTTTGACAAGAAGCTCTGCAATGAGAATCGCCCCACCCGCTGCTCCCCTCACGGTATTGTGTGAAAGTAGAACAAACTTGTAGTCCATCAGAGAGTCTGGCCGTAGACGCCCTACAGAGACTGCCATACCACGCTCAAGGTCGCGCTGCAGCTTAGGCTGCGGCATATCGTTTTCTTCAAAATAGTGTATTGGATAGCTTGGAGCAGATGGCAGCTTCAGCTCTTCTAGCGGCGATGAAAACTCCTTAAAGGCGCGTTTTACCTGCTCTAAAGTGGCTTTTTCTTTGAGTTTTACTGAGACTACTTCAAGATGTCCCTCTGTTACAGGCACGCGGGTGCATGTAGCGGAAATGTTCATCGGATAGGGTTCTATATGGTCAACATCTATTGTACCAAAGATCTTTGCAGGCTCCTCTACAAGGCGATCTTCTTCGTTAGCAATATAAGGAATGATGTTATCAGCAATAGCCATGCTAGGAACACCAGGAAAGCCAGCTCCTGATATTGACTGCATAGTCACAACATGAACGGCTTCGATGCCAAATTCAAGCTGAAGGGGCCTTAAGGCCATCATAAGGCCGATTACTGCACAGTTAGGCTTTGCAATAATAAGGCCGCGATTGGGAAAATTTTGGAATTTTAGCAGCTCAAGGTGCTGCATATTGACCTCTGGGATAAAGAGAGGCACCTTTGGATCCATGCGATGGCTTCTTGCACATGAGATAACAGCATAGCCATTTTTGGCAAACTTCTGTTCGATCTCCCCTGCTATGTTACCATCAAGACATGAAAAGACAATTTTGCAAGGAAGGTTAGGCTCTGGCGCCATCACCTCTAGCTCGCCAATTTCCTCAGACAAGGGAACCGGCATGCGCCACTCTACAGCCTCTTTATAACTCTTGCCTTGCGACTTTTCAGATGCAGCTACCGCCGTCACCTTAAACCACTGATGCTTGTCAATAAGCATAAGTAGCTTTTGGCCGACATTACCAGTCGCACCAAGTACGCCAACAGGCACACGTCTACGCTGATGCAGTTCCTGACTTGAAAGATCTTGGATAAATTTTTCTCGGCTGTCCTGATCTTGAAAATCGTCTTTAATTGTCATGCTGTTCTCGCTGTTGCTTTTCTAGATAGTCTACAAGTAGCCTTACGCCTACTGCTGTGCCGTTTTTTGGCAAATACCCTCGGGCATCTTTTGCAAAAGCAACAGGGGCCATATCAATATGTGCCCACGGTACATTTTGAACAAACTGCTCCAAAAAGAGCGCACAAATAATAGAGCCTGCTTTTGGCGTTGCTGCATTTTTGCAGTCGGCGACATCAGATTTTAGCTGTTCTCGATATTCTTCACAAAGGGGCATTCGCCACAACCGCTCATGTGTATGAAGACCTGAGGATGTAAGCGCTTCAGCCAAAAAGTCGCTGTTAGAAAATAGGCCCATGTAGCTATTACCAAGCGCAATCTCCATAGATCCTGTAAGCGTGCCTACATCAATAAGTTGCGTAGGGTTATAGGCATCTACGGCATAACTGAGTGCATCAGCAAGTATAAGCCTACCTTCAGCATCTGTATTGGTAATCTCAACGGTTATGCCAGCGCGGGATTTATAGACATCGCCAAGTTTATAGGCATCTTTGCCAATAGCATTTTCGCATGTTGGCAGCACGCAGGTAACGTTCACAGGCATGCTAAGGGCTGCACACGCTTCAATCACAGCAAGGCACACTGCCGCGCCTGACATGTCGCTCCGCATTGAAAGCATCCCTTCAATAGATTTAAGCTTAAGCCCGCCCGTATCATAGGTAATACCCTTGCCAACAAGCACTGTGTGCTCATCAGAGACGGGTCTGCCTTTATAGGAGCAGATAATACATTGTGGATCATACTTTGCACCCTGCGCAACAGCTAAAAGAAGACCCATATTTTCATGTTGGATCCACGCCTTGTCCTTTATCTCTGTTGTAATGCGAGGAAATTCCTGACTCAGCTCTTTTGCATACTGCGCCAAAAATTGCGGTGTAACGGTATCGGCATTGCCGTTGATAAGATCGCGAGCTCTGTTTACACTTGTCATAACGCGTAGGGCACGATCGGCAGCTTTTAGGGCGTCCTTACCAATAAGTGTAATATCTTCTAGAGGCTCTTCCTTCTCACTTTTATAAAGATCAAAGATGTATCCTGCCGACAAAAGCCCTTCCACAACGGCTTTTGGTGCATATTCCAGCTCTGGCAGAAGAATGTTGAGGCTTTTGCACTTGTACTTGAAGCACGCCTTTGCTACAGCGCCGTACGCTATACGCAGCTTTTCGGGGCTGCATGACTCTTCGGGCCCAAGGCCAAGAAGAAAGATACGCTTCTCTTCAACTTCAGCGCCCCACACACAGGCAAGTTCTCCTAGCCCTCCAGTAAAGTCTCCAGCATGGATAGGTGCCTGGCAGATGGTTTCGAGATGGCCGAGATCAGGGCGAACCAGCTGGCCTTTGTAGTAGGCTATAACAAGCGCGTCGCTTACTTCTCGTTTGTCTAAGTAGGCAGTAGTGTGTATTTGCATAAAACAACACCGTATATCGCAGGGAAATTAAAAGAAAGGACAAAAAAAGATTTGGAGTGACTCACATAAGTAGAGTCACTCCAAAAAAGTTAGAATGGAACGTCGTCGTCTTGAGCGAAGCTCTGAGGAGCTGAGCGCGCACCAGGAGTTGCGGCTTTGCCCGCAAAACGGTTTGACGTCTCTTCGTCTTGATCTGAGCCATCTTGATTTGGACGGTCTTTGCCACCAAACGGACTAAAGCTGATATGCTCAGCGATGATTTCAAACGAAGTTTGTGGGTTACCCTCTTTATCTTGGTAGATATCAGGAATACCCATTTCACCCCACACCATCACTGGGCTGCCCTTTTTGAGGTAGCTGAGCTTCTTATCGAAGCGATCGCCCCAAAGGGTTACGCGCCACCATATGGTTTTTTCTTTGTTGCTACGCTTAATGTTTGTTGCAACACGAATCGTTGTTACTTTCTGCCCATTAGGCGTAAAGCGGGTTTCGGGATCTGAACCGAGATGACCTGCTACATTGATAAAGATCATATCCGCTTTCCTTAAATTTTAATAAAACCTTGTGAACCATGTGCACCAGGACGTGGCATCATAGGTTGTGCATCTGTTTTCTTATCGCTTGGGCTTTCTGCACGACCTTCTGATAGGTCTTTGCAGATTTTTCTCCAGCGCTCTACCATCTCGAGGAAGATAGGAGCATACGCACGAAGTGCTGATGAGACAGCATGTTCCATGGTAATTGTGGAGTGAACCAAGATAAGCTCTTCTTTTGTAGCTACGCCAACACCGCCACCTGCCATTTGGCCGCCGAGCATAGAACCTTCAAGAAGGCGCTCGTAAAGCTTTAGCTTAGTCTTATCATCTTTTGGCAACCCATCAAGAAGTGGTGAGTAGAGATAGAGACGCTGAGAGTTTGGCTCATAGGTAATGTGGAGCGAATAGTCGTCATCAATACCCAAAATACAGGTGTTATTTTCGTCAAAGGCAAGCTCCAGGTTGAGTTCTTTGCCAAATTCTTTTAAGTTTTCCTTTGCATTCTCTAGAGACATGCTTCCTCCAATATGTTTCAAGCTTTAAAGGTACGACATAAATCCTATTATTGCAATTGAAAAAAAAGAGATTCTTCCCCAAGGTGACAATTATGAATCGACAACAGACCAGTACCCCTTTTCCACTTGGCGCAAAAAAAGTTCCTGCAGGCTGGAACTTTGCCGTCTATTCACAATCTCCCGTTTCTGAACTTGTTATTGCTCCACTCAACAACCCAAAAGAGATTACCGCAATACCGCTTGATCCTGAAAAAAATCTTACAGGCTCAATCTGGCACGTTTTTGTGCCATCCAACGAAACAGAACTTCTTTATGGCTATCGTGTACATGGCGACCTCCTTATAGATCCCTATGCAAAATTGATTGCAACTGGCAACAAATGGGGAAAAAACCGCTTTGAAAAATATAAAACAGAGCCCCTCGGCATAGCATTTGTAAATGATACTTTTGATTGGCAAGGCGATAAGCCGCCAAATCATCCGTTAAACGAACTTATTATTTACGAAATGCATGTGCGCGGATTCAACATGACCTATAAGGGCGCAATTGAAAAGATCCCTTACCTTAAGGAGCTTGGCATTACAGCCGTTGAACTGCTGCCAATATTTGAATTTGATGAAGTTGACTGCCTCAACGTAAATCCCCTCACCAACAAACGACTTTGGAACTACTGGGGCTACCAGCCGCTTAGCTTTTTCTCTCCCATGCAGCGCTATACAACAACCGATAACGCCCTACAAGGCCTTAACGAATGTAAAGAGATGATCAAAGCGTTTCATGCTGCGGGAATTGAAGTGATACTCGACATCGTCTTTAACCATACCGGCGAAGGCAACGAACGCGGCCATACAATAAGCTGGAAGGGATTTTCTGAAAACGAATACTACATAAAAGATGCCAACAACCACTACCTCAACTACTCAGGCTGCGGTAACACCCTCAACTGCAACCACCCTATTGTCTCAGACATGCTTATAGAGTCGCTTCGTTATTGGGTTACCAACATGCATGTGGATGGCTTTCGCTTTGACCTTGCCTCTATACTTACTCGCGGGCAGGATGGATCGGTTTTAGAATCCTCACCGCTCCTAGATCGCATCACACAAGATGGCATCCTTTCAAAAACCAAGCTTATCGCCGAACCGTGGGATGCTGCAGGACTACACCAGGTGGGATTATTCTACCAAAGCTCATGGAAACCCTCCCTGTGGCTTGAATGGAACGACGATTTTAGATCGGTCGTGCGCCACTTTATAAAGGGAGATCCCGGATACGCCGGCAGGTTTGCTACCAAATTATGTGGCTCACAAGATATTTACGGCACATATGGCACCCCTTTAAATAGCATAAACTTTATCACCTGTCACGATGGAAGCAGCTTACGCGACCTCGTAACATATCAGCAGAAATATAACCTTGAAAATGGAGAAGGAAACAATGACGGAGTATGTTTTTTTGATAGCTGGAACTGTGGCGTGGAGGGTGCAAGTACCGATGAGGACATTGAGCGGCTACGTCTTCGTCAGATAAAAAACTTTTGTGTGGCTCTGCTCATTTCGTCCGGAGTTCCTATGATCCATATGGGCGATGAGTATGGCCACACCAAAAATGGCAACAACAACACATGGTGCCAAGATAATGAACGTAACTGGTTTTTATGGGACGAGCTGCAACAATCTGAGCCGCTCGTTGCCTTTTGGAAAAAGATGATCCAGTTTAGAAAAGACAATCCCATCTTGCGCCGCAACAGCTTTTACACAGCTAAAGACATCATCTGGCACAGCCCCACACTTGCCGAGCCTGACTGGAACTCGCATTTTGTCGCCTGCACCCTTATCGATCATGAAAAGGGCCGCGACATCTACATTGCCTTTAACGCAAGTTCCCATGAGCAACTCATCGTGCTTCCTCCCGGCAAAAAATGGAAGCCTATTATCAATACCGGCAGCAACAGCCTTGTAATGGCCCCCTACTCTTCGCTTATTTTCCAAGCAGATTGACAAAACCCGATCGACTTGCTATAATAAACTTAAAGCCTATTTTAAACAGCATTAGGCTTCGTAACGTCGCTTAAAATGAGCATTAAGATGAAAAAAGAGATCGCCAACGTCCTTCCAATTCCAGTGGCAAGAGCACTTAAAAAGTTCGGTCAAGACTTGCGGATTGCTAGACTCAAGCGCGGACTTACGATTGCTATGATGTCAGAGCGCATGGGAATCCATCGCTCTACATATGGAAAAATAGAACAGGGCGATCCTATGGTTGGGCTAGGAGTCTATGCTTCTGCATTGTTTATTCTCGGCTTTGGCACCCCTTTTACTGAACTTATTGATCAGCGCGTTGATGACACTGGACTCTTAATTAACCTAGAAAAGCTACCAAAACGCATACGACCCAAGAAAACAGCACAAGGCATCTGACCGTGAATAGAAAAATAGCCATACATATTGGAGATGCAGCAAAAAAAGTAGGCGCCCTCTTTTTTAACGCATCGGGCAGTCGAGAATCAAGCGGCATAGAATACGCGTCAGAGTGGCTTGATGGGGCCGAAAGTTTTTCCATAGATCCAAATCTGCCCCTCAACCACGGGCGCTTTTTTCATACCAAAAGAGATGGGGGTTCTGTTTTTTTTGGTGCCATAGCAGATTCTGAACCAGATGGATGGGCACGCCAGGTAATCATGCGCGATCATGCCAAACAAAGAGAAAACAGCGGTCACTTTACCTCTCTTGACTATCTTTTAGCCGTAGATGATTTTTCAAGAGTAGGCGCCCTTCGGTTTCAGGATGAAGATGGTATTTTCCAAAGAACTTCAAAAAAAGGGAAACGCACAGCTCCACCTCTCCTAGAACTTTCTGACCTTTTTTTAGCATCTAAACGCATTGAAACCCACTCAGAAACAGCTGCCGACCTTGAATACCTGCGAGGCAGGGGCACCTCCCTTGCGGGGCTCAGACCTAAATGCACCATTATGGATGATGACGGCTCCCTATCAATTGGAAAGTTTCCAAGCGTGGGTGATCTCTATTCGGTTACAAAAGGAGAGGTTCTTGCTTTACATATTGCAGCTCGTGCAGGGATAGATGCAGCTGAAGCGAGAATAGTTGACAGCGACGGCATTCCTGTTGCACTCATAAAGCGTTTTGATAGAACGAAAAATCATGGGCGAATCCCCTACGTTTCTGCAGCAACCCTTCTTGGCATTGAAGATTCATATGAAACACATACCTATACCGAGGTTATTGATGCACTTCGCCGCTATAGCGCCGACTTTCAAAAAGATTCCGAAGAACTTTTTAGACGTATCGCCCTCACAATTTTGATTACAAATGTGGATGACCATTTACGTAATCATGGTTTTCTTCATGTTCATAAGAATCTCTGGCGACTTTCACCCGCCTTCGACATCAACCCCTTTCCTTACAAAAGGCGTACATTAAAGACATGGATTGCAGAAGATGTTGGAGATGTGGCAAGCATTCAAGCACTTGTAGATCACGCCGCCTATTTTGGCATCGAATTCAAACGAGTTCGCGAAATTCTCTCAGAGGTTGAAAGCGCCGTTGGCAACTGGCGTACTATCGGCAAAAGCCTTGGCATAACAGCTGCAGACATAATTGCCTTTGCACCAGCATTTGAACATGAAGAACGCGTTGCTGTTCAGCGCTTTATAGCGTAAAAGCCTTGTAATGGTCCCCTATTCTTCCCTTATTTTCCA
>JAFEGT010000057.1:937-11784 GCA_018239765.1 Verrucomicrobiota bacterium | reverse complement strand
GCATTGAGTCTTGCTCTTTATCAAAATCAGACGCTTAAGCTCTTTAAGGCAGAAGGCCTTGTTTCGCAGTATGATGAAACTGAGGGTGATTTTCGCGTCCGTGTAGCTACGAGCATGCGTGAGGCGCGCGATAAAGTACGCGCAGCCTTTCAACAGAAAATTGCTGCATTAGATGAGAAGATGAAAAAGGCCTCTGATAAACTTGAAGACAAAAAGCAAAAATCGTGGGCTGGCAAGATCCAGACAGGTATTTCGTTTGTTACAACGGTTTTGGGGGCGCTTATGGGTAAGCGTGGCCTTTCAAAAGATACGATTTCCAAAACAGGAACGGCTCTACGTCGAGCGGGTCAGATTTCCCGCGATAGTGACAATGTAAACCGTGCTGAAGATAGCTTTGAAGCGATTCAACAGCAGCGAGATGTCCTACAAAAGCAGATGGAGGCCGAAACGGTTGATGTTGATCCTGCGCACATTGCCTTGGAGACCATCGACATTCGTCCTAGAAAGAGCGATATAGTTGTTGAGAAGGTAGCTCTTCTCTGGTGGCCAACATGATTGGGGCCCCAATCATGAGTGATCAAAAGTGGTAAAAAATAAAAGATAAGAGAATAGGCTGCGCTACGAGTTGTAGCGCAGCTTGAGCAAAAAAAGCAAATTACTCGCTAGATTTTTTGCCTGTATTGTTGCCGTCAACAGCTGGTGTCGTCTCGGCAGTTGTGTTGAGAAGCTCAGCCTGTTTTTCAGCCGTTTTGGCGGCTGATTTTTTTGCAACACGCATAGAAACTACTTCGGCCCTCTGTTCTTCAGGAGCTGCAACAATTACCTCTTCAGCGAGTATGATAGTAGTCGCTTGACCTGCTTCTTGAGCGGCTGCTGCATCGTGGGCAAGAGGCGGGGTTGAAGTAGGTAATGATTGATCTTCTACCTGCTCTTGCAGCTCGCGAAGCTCATCATCGCTTAGGAGCTGTTCGAGCTCGTCTTGTGATTGTGCATCTTGTGTTTGTGCATTTTGTGTTTGTGCATTTTGTGGTTCTGCAACGACAGCAGGCTGAACAGCTACTTCTACAACTTCATCTTCTACTTCCTCTACAACAGGTTCTTGAGGCTCTTCATGTGGAGGAGTTTGTGGTTTTTTAGGAGTGTATTTCTCGAATAATTGAACGACATCAATTTCTGTTTCGACAAAGAGCTTATGTAGTTCTGGATGCTTTTTCACTACTTTAGCAGTAAGTTCGTTTACACGGTCGGCAGCTACTGAAACGGCTCTTAGTGGGTGCTTGGATCCACCGGTTGCGCGGAGTTTGATCTCTTCGATTATCTCGTTTTTAACAGCAATTGATGCTTGAAGAAGGTCTGCCTTTGGGAAAATGGCATCAACGATACGACCAATAAGAGGTGCATGACGAAGCCAGGTAACAATTCGTACGCCAACTGTTCGTGGAGCAACTTCACCTGTAGAGGTTAGGTACTCTTTTGTCCAGTCAGCTTCTAAAATTTTAACTAATGAAATATTTGAAGTCATATCTTAATCTCCTATATTATTATACGCTTGGGACAAAAAGTTTAAACCTTTTTTGCCTTTTATAAAAGCGTAAAAGCAAAACCTGCTTAATCACTTTTAAAAAGTGATTGGGGCCGGTTCTTTCGATTTTTCGATTCTAGAGTATAGGAATACTTGACAAAATGATCTGGATAGGAAAGATAAAATGAGTATTTATCGCCTTGCATCTCCTGGACACAAGAGAACGATAATAAAGATATAACGATATAAACGATAAGAAAAAAAGTTATATAGTATTGTTTATATCTTTTTTATCGTTATATCGTTGAAATACCTATCCTGCATATCTGCCACCGTAGGCGATCTTTCATATCTTATTAATTTTTGGTGGCGCGAAACATCCAGATGCTTAAGAAGGCAGCTACAACGAGGCCAACGCCGTTTATCCAGTAGGGCACCATCATCTGATCTACGATGATTGGAAACTGAAAGTAGAGTCTTGCAAGATGCAAGAGAGCGACTAATGCAAAAACAATTCCAGCAACTGTAAGCGGGGTATTTTTGTTCATATGAACTCCGTTTTTTCTTATCCATACAGCAGCTGCAATTTCTGTTGTAGTAAAAACAAAAATTTCATATACCCCAGAAAAACCTTAAGGAGGTATGTATGGATATCGTATCATTACTTACTACGTTAGTTGGTGGTGCTATTGGTGGAAACGTTGCAGGTCCTGCAACACAAGATAAAAATCTCGGCGTTCTCGGCAACACAATTGCAGGTCTTGTTGGCGGTGCTGCAGGTACCTATATTATGCAGGCAATGGGCGTCATTAGTGCACTTTCATCTGGGTCTACTACAGAAGCTGTGAATACTTTAGCTTCTATGGACTGGAACTCGATTCTTGCTCATCTTGGCGTAAGCGCAGGTAGCGGTGCTGTTGTTACAGCAATTATTGCCTACGTAAAAGATGCAATGGGCAAAAAGTAATGAATTTAGATTCGCTCCATAGCGGCGGCGTAGGGGGCCCTCAGCC
Organism: Verrucomicrobiota bacterium; assembly: GCA_018239765.1. Lineage (GTDB taxonomy): Bacteria > Chlamydiota > Chlamydiia > Chlamydiales > FEN-1388 > SZAS-7. The sequence goes on along the minus strand of JAFEGT010000057.1, from coordinate 9,249 downwards.
TAATGAGGGCCCTCAAGGTCAGCCTAAAATTTCTGGAAAATTGGCAAAACTCACTGGATCGCTTTCAGATACTTCCGGAGTAGATCCCTCCAAAGTCAAAGCCGAATATATTGAGCGGAGAGGTGGTGCCCATCGCCTAGGAGGCACTGGAGGCCTTTTTGCAAAGCTTATGGGCAAAACTGAGCATGTGCGATTCGCCGAATCAAAAGATGTACGAACTCTTCCTCCGGATACGTTTCAACAGGCCGAGCAGACTGTAAGAAAGTATGGAGTGGTAAGTCTAGCAGCCAATGCGATGCTTTTATTCGGTGCAAACGACACGTACGATAGGTGGGTAACGCTTTCATCTACGTTTGACTATGGTTCCTCTTCAGTTTCAGAAGATGCAGCAAATAAGCTGGGGCTTACTCCCTCAGTGCGCACCTCAGCTGAAGCATTAAAGAAAACGCTAGGTGAGTGCGGTTTTGAGCCTTGTAAAACGGGCTTTATCCATAAAAAAACAGGTATGCAGCTGGCGCTACTTTACAACCAAGATGATAAAGAAATAACGCTCTTTTTTCGCGGACTGGGGGATGCGACTGAAAAAGGTTTTTTTGCTCGTTTTGGACAGGTTGTAAAGGATTCCCTTGGCTTAAGAGCACAATCGACAGACGTTTGCATGACATTGGGGAAGAAATTAGTAGAATTTAGTGGCCCCAAAATCACAGTATCTGGCCATTCGCATGGTGGCAATTTGGCCCAGATCGTAGCTATGACGGCCGGCCTTCCTGCTGTATGCTTTAATAGCCGCGCGGTAAGCCGGGATGCCCAGGAGGCGATCAAAAAGACTATTGGCGCTAAATATGACAGCAATGCCAGTGCAATTACCCATTTTAATAAACAGGGCTGCTGGGTGACAGATAGTCCAGCACTCAGCGCAATTACCAAATTCATTGCAAAAGCAAAAGGCCAAGAGCCCGCCCAGCGACTAGGCACGCAGTATTATGTGCCCTCAAACGAAAAGGGAGCGTTTGGCTGCCACAATGATGTCAGCTGGCCAGAAGGACTAAAATCCGATGTGTCAGATACAAAGCGCCCAGAAACCGATGCGTGGGATACAAAAAATGAAGATAATCTCATATATTAGGGGACTAAGATGAGCCTACAGGCAGCCCAAAAGGTACAAGAGTGGCTTACAACCGCAGGAAGAATCCTTGGCGTCGAAGCACACCTTTCTAAAGATGGTTCTTGCAGCCTGCTGTTGAACAATAATCTCATTATTACCGTTCAGGTGCCTCAAGAGGGCGATAGATTCTTTCTCTTTACGCCTTTAGGAGAGTTGCCGAAAGATAATGGCTTTGCCGTCTGCCAGCGAGCACTTGAGCTTAATGCCTTTCAAGGGGCTACCAGAGGTGGCTCTATCGGCCTAGTTCCGGATGAGCCTCTTCTTGTCTATACGACGACCCACCAGGTAGAAGGCTGTGACGAGCAGATCTTCGCTGACACGGTCGCTTTCTTCTACGAAACCGCTCTCGACCTCAAGGGCACTCTGGAGCTTTAAAGGAAGGCCTTTCTGAAGATCTCTAAGTTGTTTTGTCTATTGTACGGAACCTGGAGAATAGGAAAGGCAACAACAGAAAATGCTCCTTTAAATTCTTTTTCTTGAAGCACTTCTTTAATGGTCTCTGCCACAAGCTGTGGATCATTTTCAAATGCTCCACACCCCCACGCGCCAAGAACGACAGCATTATGGTTATACAGTTTTGCGCATCTGAGTAAGGCGCACACCTTTTTCGCCAAGCCTGCACGCACTTCCTTGGGTGAGAGAGCATCGCCTGCGGGGCGTAAATCGTAAGCTGCTGCAGCTATCAGTGAAACAGAGCAGGGTTCGCACCATTCAGAGCCCTCTTTTTCACTTGTGCGAATTATCTGTACGTCAGGAGAATAGATCAGACCATGCTCAGGGATATGGTATCCATTTGGTAGCTGAGCTTGTAGGTGTGGGTTTTCTTTCAAATAGAGTGCTTGACAATAGTTGGTGCGTCGAAAGAGGCTCTCTTCCTGTGCGGGAGCGCCAATTTCTACAGCACCTCCAGCATGATCTTTATTTGCCATATTGAGCCCTACCGGATTGTGCCCCTCTTTGATAAGCCTCTGCATAAGATCAAGGGTGTCGATATCTTCAACGAGAAAAGTTGTTTCTACCTTGGGGCTTTTTGTGGGCTTGAGCATGTCGAGACTGAGTACTTTTGTGCCCTGCTGCATTTTAGTAACCGTTGCAGGGTTTAATGTTATAAATTTTCCGCGACAAAAATAGCCCTTTTTAGAAGCTTCCACTGTTTCAAAAAAGAGTTGTTTGCGAAAGTCAAAAAGTTCTTCTTGGGTAAGTTCTTCTTGGGTCTTTGGCAGAACTTTTTTTTGTTGAGCGTTAGGGTGAAGAATAAGACCTGTGGGAAGTTCAATGGTATCGATCTTGCCTCCAGCTGTCAGAGAGCGTATAAAAAGGGTATCAATACAATCTGTGACCCGCTGATCGACAGACAGTGTGTGTTCATCTTTGTGCCTAACTAGATGAGAAAATACGTATTTAAAAAGGCTTGGTTGCTCATCTTCTTTAGAGCGTTCAAAAATACGAACGATCAATGAAACGGGTATATTCCTTTCAATCGATGAATCCTGCTCTTGCTGGAGTGATGCGAGGAGTATTTTAGTTCCAAGAGTGCAAAAATCGACCTCGCGATCCCAGTCGATTTTGGCGGGGCATTTTGCGACTATGCGCCCAAAAAGTGTAGAGAGAGCCTCTAGGTCCGAAACAGTATATTGAGTTTCAAAAAATCGATTATTTCTCAAATATTCATGAATTGTGTGTATATTTCGTGCAATAACGATTTTTGGGTCTATTTTTTGCGGTTTTTTGAATAATGAGGTTTTTTGCTTCTCAATGCCTAAATTGCTATCCAAGAGCTGTACAGATGGGTCCCAATTGGCAAGTAATGCATGTAAAGCGTTCAGTGGCTGCATAAATAGCTCCTTTAAATTAAATATAATATAAAAAAGGATTAATTGGTACAATAGAAGTATAGGGGGTATTTGCATGGAGCTTGTACATGACAATTACGACCATTTTGGCGTGCAGAATGGCCCACCTCAACTCGGGGAGGTTCACTTTGCTCAAGGGAGAGGTTTTGCAACAGTTGCCCCTGGCTCAGAAAAGGTCGAGCAGTCCGCTTATCCTACCCTTCACGATATCCAAGATCTTCGCACTCAAAAGCGCGAACTTAAGCAAAACGTGGCCCTATTGACTGAAAGAAATACAGATACTGGCAAAAGGGTGTTAAATTCTGTAAAAACCATACTTCACAGATGCTTTCCAAATCTTACATTTAACCCGAGTAAATTGGAAATTGCCCAAAAACGGTATGAAGATACGAAGAATGCATATCAAACGGCGATTGAATCAAACCCAGCTGCCCAAGAAGCAAACAAAATAAAGATGGTACTCAAAGAAGCAAACCATCGCCTTGCTAGTGCTGGTGGTGAATGGGAGCAGGTGGATGGGGCATTTCGGGAGCAGTTTAATACGATGTGGAAGAGCGTTGAATTGTTTGGCTCTCCACTTGCTTTTTTAGGGCCTAAAACTCAAACCAGCCGAGCAGCGGCCGATGCTTTTGTCGATTCTATCACATCTGGCCTAGAGCAGCTAAGCTCGAGTGCAGCCTTAAAAGAGCGCTCTATTACATGGATGCACGGCACGCGATCGGCAGCCATGGGAGTTATGCTTGAAACAGATCATACGCTGCATCCAACCGGGCACCTTCTTGAACGTAACATATATCCACTCAGTGGGGAGCTTGGGGCTGGTATTTCAGGCACGGGGGTTAATAGAAATAACTTATCCGGCACTGCTGGGTCTAAATTAGGTGTAAAAACGACTATGGAGTATTCTCGGGACTTTGTTGCAAGTCAAACAAATGATTGGAAAAAGCTTTCCGAAAAACGCATAGAGTCGATTTGTACAAATATAGCAGAGAATCCTGAGCTAGAAGGTCGGTTTGGGGATGGAATAAAAGTAGATATGCTGACAACAGGTGTGTATATAGAGCGGCTAAAAGTTATTGACCCTGACTTTAAAACAAATTCGCAGAATCTACGAGACTTTCTCGATAAGAAAATAGCTGCTTTTCCTGAAGATGGAAGCCAACAGCTTTTACATTGGCTCCAGGACATGCGAGCTCGCTGTGATACTCCTGCTTTTATCAACCCAACTGAACAAATACGAGAGTTGGTAACTGACTCTTTTCCAATTGTCCTTGCTTCGACAAGAGTAACAGGCCAAGCGGTCGAAGGTGCAGAACATCTTGACGAACATAGCGTAAGGGGCGGTATTTCTCTTCAAAACATGGCTATTGCTTTCACCGAACCAGAGCGTGTAGGTCAGCTTCGCGATCTCTTTCTTCACGCCGGTTTACAAATAGAAGTGATGGATTTTAATGCTTTCAAAGCCTTCGGTATGAAGGCACCCGAAACAAGTGAACATATTTAACAGACAAATTTCTTAGGAACATGATATACCTCAAGAAAATGAGGTGTATATATGCAGATAACTGCTGGAATTCCTGATAGCCTTGCAGGTCAATGGTATAATTGGGAGCAAGATTATATTGCGTTTACAAAAAAAGATACCGGGTATGAGTTCCAGACAGTTACGCTAAACCTCGTTCAGAGGCTTCTTAGGCAGCTTGGCTACTACCAAAATACCCATCTCGTAAAAGAGCTGCCAACGATCTACATGATTCAGCCCGAGCTTGCGGAAAAACTGCATCATATACCACGCATTGAAAAATTAGCTCAAAGACTTAACCTTGCTTGTCCAACAGTAACCCAAGATGCGACTGCAGCTAAAGAAGCAGCTGTTGCAGACGAGGTTGCTCGTAAACAACGTGTGGAGGCAAAAGAGCAAAATATTGTTATCGTAGGAAAATCGCGCTCAGGTAAAACCACCTTAATGAACATGCTGCAAGATGTTTGTAAAGTAGGCGGAAAAATGACGCTGTATCATGGCACTGTGGATCCAGAGCTTCATCAATATAAGGTCCATGGTTGGAATTTTAATACTCTAGATACACCTGGATGGCTTGAGGCTCGTAATAACGCTACAAAGACCGGAGGGCGTAAAGACGGGGAAATTTTTTCACTTATTAGGGATGAGGCCAAGAAAAAGTTTGGGGGGATTGCTGAAAGGCCTTTTCGAAATATAGATACCTTTATATTTACCTTTAACCACCAGGAAGGAATTGGTGGCAACGAAGTTGAATGTTTAGGGAAATTTCTTCTAGAGGTACCAGAAGGGGCAAGGAAAATACTTGTGGTTACTCGTTATGAAATCGCTTCGCGAGAGTCGAGACAAGCGTGCATTGACCAGTTTAAAGCTCACCCTGAAATGAAGGTATTGCTTAAAAAATATTTTGCAAATGGCGAACATGTTCTTCTCTCTGGCTGTTTAAATAAAGAAAGATTTAGAGATGAAGAGGCCGTATCAAACATGCAAGAAAGGGTAAACAAACAGAGTAAAGCATTAATGGGGCTTTTGCTGCCAGAGGCGGCAAGTAATAGAGAGGCGTTTCTTCAAAATCATGCTCAGCAAAACCTGCAGAGGATAGAAGAGTTTACGAATAATGAATTTCCAGCACAAAGAGAAGAGGCTTTATTAGAAGATGGCTACTTTGTGGTTGAAACTGCAGAAAAAGCAGTTTCCAAGAGTAAAATAGAGGGGCTTGTTCCGGCACTTCACAATATGTTGGAAATGGCAGTATATGAAATGAACAACGCAAAAAGCCCAGCAGAAAAAGCGCGTGCTCAAGCGCTCTCTGATAAAGTCGATCAACTCCATGAACGCTTTAAAACCGCTCAGAAAAAAATAGATGCTCTTTGAACCTATTTTGTGTTTACTTTGGCGATCTTTTCTTTGAGAAGGTCGTTTACAAGCTGCGGTGAAGCCGTTCCCTTTGTTGCCTTCATCACCTGGCCCACTAAAAAGGCCATGGCGCGGTCGCGACCAGCAAGGATCGAATCAACAGAATCTTTATTGGCAGCAAGGACGCTGTCTACAATCTCCTCAATAGCACCTTTGTCGTTAAGAGGCTGGTAGTCGGGGTTTTTAGCTACAATCTCTTTTGCTGTAGTGCCTGGGGAGGCTACCATCTCGTCTGCAACGCTTTTGGCGATTTTGCCGTGGATGTCGCCCTTGTCAATCATAGTAACAAGTTCAGATACATGCTCTGGCAAGATTTTGGTTTTGTAGAGGATAAGGTCTTTTTCTTTGAGCCTACCCGGAAATTCGACGATAATCCAGTTTGCAAGGAGCTTAGCATTAGTGCAGCTCTTTAAACAATCTTCAAAGTAGTCAGCAAGCTTTTTGTCGCTTGCTAAAAAGAAGGCTTGGGAGGCGGCAAGACCGAGTGATTCCACATAGCGCTTTTCTTTTTGGAGTGGCAGTTCCGGCAAGGTCTTTTTAATGTCGTCTACATAGCTTTGGGTAAGCACAAGCGGCAAAAGATCAGGTTCTGGAAAGTAGCGGTAGTCATCTGCATGCTCTTTTTTACGCATCAGCACCGTCTCGCCCCTATCTGGATCCCAACGATATGTTGATTGAGCAATAACCTCTTTAGGGTCTTTGTCGGCATTTTCTTCGTAGAGCTTGATCTGACGGAAGATTTCATGATCTACCGCAAGTTCAAGGTTTGAAAAGGAGTTCATGTTTTTGATTTCGATCTTATTGCGAAACTCTTTTTCTCCTCTTTTTCGCACCGAGATGTTTACATCAAAGCGTAAAGATCCCTCTTCCATGTTGCAGTCAGAGGCGTCAAGATATTCAAGTATTGCTTTAATTGCCATAGCGTATGCTGAAGCATCTTTTGGCGTATGCATGCAGGGTTCTGAGACAATCTCTATGAGAGGTACGCCTGCGCGGTTAAAGTCGACACCGGCGAAGGTGCTAAAGTGCTTGAGCATGCCTGAGTCATCTTCGAGGTGGGCTCGAGTTACCTGAAATTCTTTTTCCTGCCCATCGACCATGGCAACCACTGTACCGCCGATGATAATAGGAGTTTCATACTGCGTGATCTGAAAGTTTCTTGGATTGTCAGGATAGAAGTAGGATTTTCGGTCAAACTGACTTACGAGGTTAACCTGAGCGCCTATGCTGAGACCAAACTGTACGGCCTTTTTTACCGCTTCTTTGTTGATAACAGGAAGTGATCCAGGAAGAGCTGTACTTACCTCTGAGATGTTAGTATTAGGCTCATCACCAAAGCGGTTTGCATCGGAGCTAAAAAGTTTGGATTTTGTATTGAGCTCGGCATGTATTTCAAGGCCGATGATTGGTTCCCATTCTCCTTTCATGATTATAGCTCCGGTATCCTGTTGTGAAAGTTTGTAGCTTGCTGGTAGTTGTAGGCAGCCTGTGTTACAAGAACATCGCTTAGCTGCGAGCCAATAAGCTGAAGGCCAACTGGTTTTTTGTCTTGAGTAAAGCCTGACGGTACGCTCATTCCAGGGAGGCCAGCAAGATTTACGCCGATGGTGTAGATGTCTTCCAGATACATCTGGAGAGGGTCTTTTATGCTGCCAAGTTCAAAAGCTGGGTTCGGACTTACTGGCGTTGCAATAAGATCGCACTGAGAAAAAGCCTCTTGGTAGCGCTTGATAATAAGAGCGCGAACTTTTTGAGCATTACGGTAATAGGCATCCTTGTAGCCAGATGAGAGCACGAAGGTGCCAAGAAGTATGCGTCGTTTTACTTCGGCGCCAAAACCCTCTTCGCGTGTGTAATCATACACTTGATCAAGCGACTTAGCTTCAGTTGATCTTAGACCATAGCGTATGCCATCGTAGCGAGCAAGGTTGGTAGAGGCTTCAGCTGTTGCCAAAATGTAGTAGGTGGGTAGTGAGTACTTGAGTATTGAAAGATCCACCTCTACAATGGTGCAGCCAAGAGATTCGAGCACCTTCATAGAGTCTTGAAAGTTTTTCATAGCCTCAGGGCGTAAATCTTGTAAAAACTGCCATGGCACACCAATTTTAAGCCCTTTTATTGGCTTCTTCATGGCTTGTAAATAGTCTTCTGGACCTTGTGGGATGCTTGTAGAGTCTTTAGAGCAGTGCTGACCCATCACTTCCATCATCATAGCAATATCTTCTACACAGGTGCCAAAGGGGCCAATCTGATCAAGTGAAGAGCCATATGCTACAAGGCCATAGCGAGAGATGCGTCCATAGGTGGGCTTAAAGGCAGCAACGCCGCAAAGGGCTCCTGGCTGGCGAACAGATCCGCC
>JAFEGT010000057.1:0-899 GCA_018239765.1 Verrucomicrobiota bacterium | reverse complement strand
CAGGCAAGGTTCCATGGGTTTTTGGTTTTTTTGTAGGCAGAATGCTCGGTAGATGAGCCCATAGCAAATTCATCGCAGTTTGTTTTGCCGATGATTATGGCATCTTCATCTTCGATAAGCTGGACGGCAGTAGCGTTGTAAGGGGAGCGGTAGCCTTGTAATATCTTTGATCCGCAGGTGCAGGGCTCGCCTGTAACATTGATGTTGTCTTTAACAGAGACTGGCACGCCGGCAAGCTTGCCAAGAGGCTTTTTTGCCGCTCGCTTTTCGTCGAGTGCCTTTGCTTTTGTAATGGCTCTTTCTTTTGAAAGAGACAAAAAGGCATCTACCTTAGGCTCCAGGCTGTCGATACGTGCAAAGTAGCTTTCAGTGATCTCTTGGGCTGAGAGCTTGCCATCGATAAAGTCTTTGTGCAGTTTTTCTGCTGAATAGGTGTGAATCATAAAATTACTCGGATTTTAAAACTGGCGGTACCCATACCATGCCGCTAATTTGCTTTGGTGTGCCTTTTAAAAACTGTTCGCGGGTAAGTGTTGGGATGACGGTATCTTCGCGAAGAGGCGTTTGACTAAGTGAGCTTGTAACGTAGGTGCAGGGCTGCACGCCTGAGGTGTCAACTTCGTTCAGCTGTTCGATATAGCTAACGATTTTATTTAAATCTTGAAGAAGCGATGCTTCTTCATCTTCGCTTACTGCAATGCGAGAGAGTTCTGCTAAATATTTAACAGTATTTTTATCTAGAGACATATGGTTTTACCCCAAAAAACTGGCAAAACCATACTCTATTTCAAAGAAAATTGCAACTAATGATGATGGTGGCGGTCGTTGTAGTGATTATCTTCGTAGTAGTTATTTTCGTACACACGTTCGTGGCAGGGGCCATAAGGTTCATAATAGCC
>JAFEGT010000056.1:10293-10726 GCA_018239765.1 Verrucomicrobiota bacterium | reverse complement strand
AGGGTGGGTAGGTTGAGGGTTCGCATACGAATCATAGAGATAATAACACCAACCAAGTGCAACTACGCCTGCAGCAATGTGCATAAAGAAATCCTTTTTTAAGCCATTATAAATTAAGGGGTTGTAGGAGTCAATGAACTGTTGTAGCAAATAAAAGAGCCTCTTGTAAAACTAGAGCCCATGGAAGAGCGATGACTTGATGATCATGGGGCAGGGGCTCGTATGCGTTAAGCTAGAGAAGCATACAGCTTTTTTTCAGACTGAAGGTCTGGGTTGTAAAAGCCTAGGGCAACGCCCTAGGTAACAGTGGAGGTTTTTTTGCAGGGTGAAGCCCTGCGTTATAGTAAACATTTTTCAACTTTATCGTTTGCTATAACGCAGGGCTTCACCCTGCAATTCTGCTCCATACTATTCCTAGGGCGTTGCCCTAGGC
>JAFEGT010000056.1:4880-10281 GCA_018239765.1 Verrucomicrobiota bacterium | reverse complement strand
TTCAGGCTGTTGAAAGCCAACCATTTATCTTAGCTTAACGTATATGGACAGCGGCCCCATGGTCATTTTTTTCTTTTTCCGAGGCCTCTAGATCTGCGAAAGGCTCAAACAAAAAATTTATTATTTTTTAAAAAAGAGGGGTTGCTTGTGAATGCCATACAAAAAGAGTCCTTTACTCCAGAATTACAGAACACTCTTTTTGATGGGTTTCGTAGAAACGCCGTCGCTCGCCTCGGTGTGGATCAAATAACAGATGCCGTAGCCTTTGTAGCTAGAGACATTGAGGGGAATCATGTTGGTTCGGTAGTTGTGCAACTTTTTTGGGGAGGTCTGCACATCAAGTACCTCTTTGTTGAAGAGGCATATCGAGGACAGGGGATTGCCAAGACACTCGTTGAAGAGGCCCTTACATATGGCAGGCAGCATAACGCTACCTTTGCTTTTGTAGAAACGATGAGCTATTTAAACGTCGTAGCCTTTTATGAGCGTATGGGCTTTCACCTTGAGTTTACAAGAGAAGGCTTCACCCATAACAACTCCTTTCACTACTTACGAAAAAATTTGTTGTAAACATTGCGTCAAGGATCAGGAAAAATCGTATTGGATCTTTTGTAGTAAAGTGCTATGACAAGTTAATAACCGATCATAAAGGAGATCTTATATGCGTGCGTCTATTTTATCTGCTCTTGCCCTTATGTTAGCTACTGTGCCAATGACAGCAGCAAATCACAAAAAGCAAAATCGCCATCATTCAAGCTCAAGCAGCTCATCCTCTTCATCGTCATCTGCGTGTAAAAAACCTGTTACCTGCTGTAATCTGGCAAGACTTGGAGCCTACTCTGAAAATTTACCTCTGGATATCGAGTTTAATCCTGCAGACTTATCATCGCTCTTACAGCAGATTCCAAATACGACGCCAAATGCGGCTGCAATAATTTTTACCAATAATGAACCTGGGTTCTCAACAGCTATTACCCACCCTGTAGCAGCCGACTATACCCGTTTTCGTATAAACAACGATGGCACCTATCTCGTAACATGGTGCTTTACCGTGGGTTGCATTATTAACGGAGATGGCTGCATCAATTCATCATTTGTGCAGCTCTTTGATGCGGCAAATAATCAGGCTTTTGCACCAAATCCTTTTCAATATTTCGACGTAGTGAGTTTAGGGTATAACCAGGATGATGAAATAGTATCAGGCCAGCAAGTGATTAACGTTGCTAAAGGTACTGAGCTTCAGTTAAGGCTCACTCCTGTTTCTCCAGAATTTAATGAGCTCTGGATAGCTAACCCGTCCTTTACAGTTACACGCCTTGGTGACTAATCAATCAAGCGAAAGGGGGCCATCCGGCCCTCTATTTAAGATTCCCGTCTAATTTTAGCAAGTAGGCCGGCCAAAACGTTGCCAGGGCCAACTTCCACAAAATCTTGAATACCTTGATCGAGCATGCTTTGCATAGACTCTGTCCAGCGTACTGAGTGGTTCAGCTGCTGGGCGAGGTTAGTCTTTATCTCTCCAGGCTCGTAGGCTTTACTTGTGTAGTTTGATAAGCAGGGGATAGCTGGATCTTTAAGGTCAAACTGCGCTAAAAAGGCGCTAAACTCTTCTTTGGCAGGGGTCATGTAGCGAGAGTGGAAGGCACCGCTTACGTTAAGAGGAAAAAAGCGGGCTCCGGCAGCTTCGAAAATAGGTTTTGATTTTGCTACATCATCCTGTAGGCCAGAAATAACAATCTGCTTATAGGAGTTATAGTTTGCCACGTCGATAGTGTCTAGGCCATTATTTTTGAGAATATCGGCAACCTCTTGGCCGTTTTTGCCGATGATGGCAGCCATCGCGCCGCCAGAAATTTTGCTCATAATAGCGCCGCGCTTCTGTACAAGGCGAAGGCCTGTTTCAAAGTCATAGCTGCCAGCAGCATAGAGAGCTGAATATTCACCCAGGCTATGTCCTGCAACAACTGTAGGCTTTTTGTCTTGCTTGTGGAACATCAGAGCATTTACAACAAAGAGTGCAGGCTGTGTATACTGAGTTTGCCCAAGCTGTTTTTGCGGGTCTTGCAGGCAGAGCTCTTTAATAGAGTAGCCTAAGATAGCGTCTGCTTTTGCTGTAAGGTCACTAAATTCATCAAATAGGCCTTCACCCATGCCCTCTTTTTGTGAGCCTTGTCCGGGAAAGAAAAATAGTGTCATGAGGTCTCCTTGGGTTTAATTGGTTTCCAGCGTAAGTCTGATGCGTTTTCTATTTCTTGCAAAAGAAAGGTATAAAGCTCTGGCGACTGCTTTTCGAGCCACATTTTTAGCCTGTTGGTGATTTTAAGAAGATCTTGTGTAAAAACTTCTTTATTTCTCGCTTCAGGGTTTCTGTGGAGGCAGCCAAGATCAATGAGTATGGCTGTAGTGCCTATGAGGCCTGCATTTTTGTGTAGGTCAGGATCTGAATCTTGTATGCCCTTTTTGCTGCGCTGGACTATGAGCGCAATCATCGAGCGTATGGCCTCTTTTGCTGCGTCCATATTGTTTGAGGCTATCCATTCAGAGAGTTTGGGATAGATAAGATCGGCTTTTCGCTGCAGTATAAAGCCATAGTGGCCCAAATTTAGCAGATGTTTTCGGCCAAGTTTATCGTAGATCTCTACCTCTTGATTGATGCTGGCAGTTGGCAAAATTTCTACGGCGATAAGACCACATTCGTCTCTCAGGGATTCTGAGGCAATTTTGTAGCTTTCAAGCGTGGTGCTGATTTTTTTGTAGCGCTTATCAAGGATTGCCTGTCGCGACGTGTCAAGAAATGAGGGGAGTGGTACTTTTGCCGCCCAGCCTACAGGTTTTAAATGGTAGCATTTAAAAAACTTGAGCACATACTGGCCATCTTCGCTCAAAAAAGCGTACACCTGAGAGCCCTTGCCAAGGTAGTGAAACTTCTGCCCACATATGTTTGCAATGCGTTTTTGCTCTTTTGCTGTTGGCGCTGGCAGCTGCCACTCTTCCGTTACAGGAAATGTATTTTTTATTTTAGAAAGGCTAAAGCCATCCGACAGGCTATAAAAGCCTGCACGCAGTGCTATTACCGCAAGCAAAATCCAGAGGATATGCACGGGGCGAAAAAAGTGTGTTTTTGGTTGCTCGTGACTCATTGTGGTCACAATAATAGCAGGTTATTTATTTTATCTCTAGTTTTGCAAGAGGTTCTCTAGCTCGATGGAGGCGAGCTGGGCGAGGCGCAGCATTAGAGGGGTTGGTTCTGTAACGGCGCCAGGTTCCGGCCGAATCATCTGCATAAGCTGCATAACTACGGGGGATATGTTTGGGCAGCCTTCAAAACGTATGCGGCCAAGAGGAAAGCCGATATCAAGCAACAGGTTTATAAAATCTTCATCTACATTAGTCTCGCTCAAATCAAGCTGCAGCAGTGGATTTGCATACAAAAGTTTAATAAGGTTTGTTTTTTGCTGCTGGTTGAACTGCATGCCTTTAAAGGAAATGAGCTCTTCGCTTGCAGATTCAGGAAGTAGAAGAAAACTGTTGCGTCTAGATAGCAGCTCACGTGTGAAGTTTTCACGTGTCTGGGGGGCTCTTGAGTCTTTTAAAGCCTCCAAAGTGCGCATTACACGCCATTTGGTGTCCATTGAGGAGTAGGCGCCCGAATCAAGGACGTTGCGGACACTGCCTTGCCATGCCTCTATCAGCTCCTTGCGTTCATCCTTGGCGCGATTGGCATGTTCAAATAACTTTAATCTTTCAAGCTGCACTATGCATTCGTCCACTTGAGCCAAAGTTTGTTCTGGGTAGTCACCATGTATATTTTTTCCAGAATAAATCTGATCGATTACGCGTTCTAATACAGTGTCGATTAGTTTTTTTACCTGTGCAAGATTAAGCGTTTCTACAACTTCAAGAAGTGTCTCGATTTCATCGAGTATGAGCCTGCCAGTATATAAAAAGCGCATGAGTGCGCGGGCATAACCTTCAGAAATCTTGCTAAAGTCGGGTATGAGAGTTCCCAGCTGATGATGCACAATCACTCGGTGCACATGAAGTGAGCCATCGGCACATTGCAGTTCAAGATCTGAAAGAGGGTCTTTATCCTCAGGAGCCGGCAGGTGACACTGCGAAGCAAAATCTGAGGCATCTACTCCAAAGAGGTAGCCAAGCAGCTTGTTGTCTAGCTTCCCTGGGTATATATGAATTGGTAAGTCATACAAATAACGAACAACTTCCCTAACATGCGTTGGATCAAAACTTGTAAGGTTTATTTCGCTTGGCAGCTCGCTTGCTGAACCCGGCATACGAAGCAATGAAAGCATGCCCGACGTGCCTCTTGATAACAGAGCCAAATGGGCCTTAAGTTGGCTTCCATCTTTCAGCGTAAGGGTAACATCGGTGGGCACGCCGGGGGCATATGTTTCTACGGTTTTTTGAAGCCATGTTGTAGCATAAAACCGTGTGAGTGGTTCATATTCTGTAGCAGTTAAACCGCAAGTCATCCGGCCAGTATCCACACCTAGACCGTCAAGAAATTCCTTCGACAGCTCATCGAGTTGAGTTGGATCTAAGTCTTCATACTGTGTAAGATCACTCAACATTCGCTTTACAAAATCTTTTGGATCGTCAACCCATATTCGGGTTTTAACAAGATTATAGAGCCTGTTAAGACAGATAAAAAGCTGCAAGCGGTCTAGTACATCCTCCATCTCATTGTAGGCAGCCTCAAAGCAAGTGAGCACGCAATAAAGTACTCGATTCCTTCCAGATTCTTGGGTTTCATGGTCAAAAGCTTGCAGCGCTACTCCATAGTCATCAATGAAGGCTCCAAGTTCATCAAAGTTTTTTGTCCGCAATAGCTCTTGGCAGTGAGTTTCAAGCTTGTAAAGGCAGTTATCAATTATCCCTTTCATCATATCCCAAATGGCTTTTCCATCTATTGAGCCTAGCGTGGTTTTGGTGAAGGTGAGGCAGTAGAGGCTGTCATATAGCTTTGTCAAAGCCCAGAAGGCATCTGCGGGAGGTAAGGGTTCATCAAAGGGTTTAATATTTTCTAAAATAAGGCGATGTATGCCATAAAAATCTGTGCGCTCGTTCGCGGGCCAGGTGGCATCGTCTTTAAAGGCCTGCTCGCATTCGTTTGTGGCTAATCTATGTATAAAGTCACAGGCTTTACCCTCTTCTTGAGTAGGTGCTGGACGACCGAAAATAAGATAACTTAAGCCATGTAAATATGATACCATGCAAACATAGTATATCTTTATTTGTTAATTTGTAAATTGTATGGATCTATTTTAATTAAAGAAGGCTTCACGCTCGGCAGAATGCCGAGCGTCCTCGAGTTTGGACGTTTGGCGTAAGTGGTATATAACCGGTGAGCGAAGCTCTTTGGAGTGCGGGGCATTTATGCACC
>JAFEGT010000056.1:0-4872 GCA_018239765.1 Verrucomicrobiota bacterium | reverse complement strand
GGTGCATAAATGCCCCGCACTCCAGAGGCCTACGGCCAATCGAAATGTTTAAATTCGACACGCTCGGCAGAATGCCGAGCGTGAAGGTTAGAGGTTAGTCTTTAATGATAAGCGTGACGCCGTCACGGCCGTGGCCAACGCCTGCTAGATCCACCCTTTCTGCATTGTTAGGATGGTTGTGTTTGAATTTGCAATCCTTCACAAGGGCAGTTGCATAATCAAATGTATCGAAGGTCTGTTCGGTCTCTAGATTGATTATTTCGCCTGTAGCGCCGCCAACCAATATAGCACCGCCAGCACCCTTGTAGGCACTGTTATGCTTAAATGTGCAATGCTTGATCTTTGCAACACCTGCTAACAGTACTGCAACCGCACCACCGCCTGAAACAATCTCCTGATCAATAGTTCCGGCCGTAGGGACGCCGTTAATTATAGGTCCGAGTTCGGCAAAAAGATTAAGCATTTGTGGTGTTGTAAAGAATGGTGGATAGCCGAATGGAACAGGCTGAACACCTTGTGTACTGTTGTTTTTGAAATTGCAGTGGTCAATGTGGGTTACACTACGTTGATCAAATTCAAGTGGCGGGAAGAGAAGTGCTGCGCCAAAGTTGTCAGCAGCAATTGCCCCACCCCAAGCATCTGCAAGGTTTTCATTAAAACAGCAGTGGCAGATCTCTGTTTCGTATGAATTGTTGTAGATTGCTCCGCCCAAGCCGCCGCGATTTTTGTTGAAGATGGACCTGGAGATTGTGGCTTTACTTCCTTCATGCTGGCCTTGGCCAAAAATCTGGATAGCACCGCCTCCAAATGGACCTGCGCTGTTATTTTCAAACACGCATTTGTTGACAGTCAAGAAGTATGGGTCGCCATCATCTAAAAACGTATGAAAAAATACCGCGCCGCCGCCAACTTCGCCATTATTATGTACGAATGTCGAGCCTTCAATAGCCAGGTTGCCTTGAAATACTTCAATAGCACCACCGGCCTGATCAAGAATGTGTGTTTGGTCGCGAGCAATATTTTCGGAAAAATAGCTTCCATTGATAACGGCATCGCCACCATCTTTTGTGCGTATTGCACCGCCTGTTCTATTGGAGGTGTTGTTGCTAAAGATTGAGTCGTCGACGTTTAAGGCAGCTTCAAAGCTTGAGTTTATTGCACCTCCGCCAGCACCAAACACAACGGCTGTGTTATAGGTAAAGTAGCTATTGCTTATGTTGGTCTCTGTGCCTTCATCAAAGGCGCCTATGGCACCGCCGCCTGCAAGTACAGGTTCATCTTTTGGAAGCAGTGTAGCATTGATTCCGCTACTTCCATTACTTACAAAATGAACGTTGTAGATGTCTACGACTGAGCCAAAGCGAGTGTAGAGTCCTCCGCCGGCATCGTGGGCATAGTCAATAGATGAGATGCTAAAAATTGAATCTACAGTTCCAGAGTCTGGGCCATCGGCATAACCGCCGCGAACCGTAAGGTCAAATAGTCCTACATTAGCTCCTGTTCGAGCGATGTCATCGCCTACAGTAATAACGTGCCATGATTGTGATCCAGAGCCATCTAAAATTGTTAATCCGTAATCTGCTACTTTGTCAGCGATATCTGATTCGCTGCACTTACGCTCTACTGCTAAAAGTGGATTAGGGATCATGCAGCGCTCTTCTAAGCACTTTTCGCATCCTTTAAAGCCACCGATGATTTTTACGCCGTCAGGTAGGTTAAAGGTGAGTAGTCCTGTTGAAAAGTTATTTCCGACAGCTCCGCCTGGAACGCCACTTGGTGTATAAAGAGTGATTGGAGAATAGATTCCTGCTGCTACCCAAAATGTGGTATCTTCTGGGTTTTCTTCTAAATTTGCTAAGGCCGCATCTATAGAGTTAAAAGCTGTCTCCCAGCTTTTGCCATTGCCATCTGAAGGGCCGTTGGCTCGTACGTATACATGATTTGCTAAAAGCATTGAAGACATCGCAAGCGATGACAAAAAGCTTAAAGCAACAACTGCTAATTTTTTCATAAAATTCCTTTGGTGTGGGGTCTCCCTTAAAAGGTTGTAATCAATATCGAGAAATTTTGTCAATCTGCAATCGTTTGCCGAAAAAATGGCTGTTATGCAACAATTTGGCCGAAATAGAAGGGGTGTATTGATGAGCGATAAAATCCGCGTTGGAGTATTGTGTGGGGGCGTTTCTTGCGAACATGAGGTGTCGCTAGTCTCGGCGCAAAATGTAATGCGAGCGCTCGATCCTGAGAAGTATGAAACATCACTTATCTTCATCGACAAAAAAGGCCACTGGCATCAGGTAGCGCCCCGTGATCTTTTAGATCATGATTCTCATAAACTGCTTTCAGGTACGTGCGAGCTTACTGCTCCTGTTTCAACAAAAGCACCTGTTACACTACCCGAAGGGCGGTTGGATGTGATTTTTCCTGTGCTTCATGGCCCATATGGCGAAGATGGCACCGTGCAGGGGTTTCTTAAGCTTGCGCGCGTTCCTTTTGTGGGAGCTGATGTGTGCGGCTCTGCTGTTGGTATGGATAAAGACATACAAAAACGCATACTTCGAGATGCGGGAATTCCTGTAGTAAAATTTCGCACACTTTATAGTGCCCATAGAGATAAACTTGATCCAGAGATGCTTATAGAGCAGCTGGGGTTACCGCTTTTTGTAAAGCCTGCAAATCTTGGCTCGAGTGTTGCTATATCAAAAGCAAAAACAAAAGACGAGCTTATAGCCGCGATTGACAATGCGTTTGAATATGATAAGAAGGTGCTTGTTGAAGAGTTTTGCCCAGGAAGAGAGATAGAATGTGCTGTTCTTGGCAATGAATCTCCAATTGCTTCCGTGCCTGGTGAGGTTATTACCTCCTATGAGTTTTATGATTTTGAAGCGAAATACCTTGATGACAAGCTAAAGCTTGAAATTCCAGCTTCCCTTACAGCGAGCCAAGTGCGTCAGGTGCAAGAGCTCTCTATCTGTGCTTTCGAACTACTTTCCTGTGCTGGAATGGCGCGCGTTGACTTTTTCTTACGTGACGACGGCAAATTGCTTGTAAATGAGATCAATACTATTCCTGGTTTTACCAATTCGAGTATGTATCCTAAGCTTTGGGACGCCTCTGGCATTGGTTATGTTGAGCTTGTTGATCGTCTTATTGAGCTTGCCCTTGAGAGACACAACAGAGAGTCCCTTCTTAAAACATCTAACTAAATAAGTCCTAAAGGACATAAGTGACGAAGTTTAAAGTCCCTTGTGTCCCTTATGTCCCTACAAAAATCCTCCCTAGCCATAAAATAAATAGTTTGCTATGTAGAGGTCATGAACGACAACTACTACGCTATTGTAATTGGGGCAGGTACGGCAGGGCAGGTTATCTCAAAGGGACTTGCAAAGGCCGGCAAAAAGGTTCTTCTTATTGATAAGGGTCCATTTGGGGGCGACTCCACCAATTTTGGCTCTATTCCAAGTAAAACGCTCATTGCATCAGCCAATATGGCACATACCTTATGGCGTGCAGGACTTTATGGTATCGATCTGCAAATTCACAACTTTCAGTCTACGCGAGTAATGCAGCGCGTTCGCGATGTTGTAGAACAGATGCGCACAAAAAATGATCAAGTAGCATTTCAAACCGCTGGCGTTCATACCCGCATCTCAGAGTGTCACTTTACAGATCCTTATACCGTACAAACGGCAGATGGCGAAAAAATTTCAGCGAAAAATATCATAATTGCTACAGGATCTCACACTGTTATCCCTCCCATACGTGGTCTAGAGGACATTTTCTACAGAACAAATGAATCTATTTTTGCCTTAAACGAAATTCCTACTTCGATTGCTATTGTAGGAGGCGGGCCCACTGGCTGTGAGTTTGCACAGGCATTTAGAAGATTGGGCGCAAGCGTCTTTGTTATAGAGAAGGACGAGACTCTTTTGCCGCTAGAAGAGCCCGAGGTCTCAAGAGCTGTGCAGTCCGCCTTGGTAAAAGAGGGCGTCGAGATTTATCTCGATACCATAGTTACTAGAGTGCGAAAAGATGGGGATAAAATTACGCTCTTTCTAAAGCACACTCTTGATGATAAAGAGTATGAGCTGCGAGTGCATGAGCTTTTGATTGCTACAGGCAGAAAACCAGCTATAGGATCTCTTAATCTGGAGGCTGCGGGGATAGAATACAGCGATGCTGGCATTCGCCGCGATGCATACGGTAAGACATCTAAGTCTCATATCTGGGTGGTTGGCGATGCTGCAGGTGCTCCGTTTTATACTCATACTGCTGACAATCAGGCGAATACCGTGCTTTACAACCTTTTGAACCCATGGCCTATGCAAAAGAAGATCGATCGAGCACAGCCTGTACCGCGAACAATATCGTGCGATCCAGAGGTGGCAAGCATTGGACTTACAGAACAGCAGGCGATCGAAGAATATGGGCCTGGCAACGTAAGTACTTATGTAGTATCGCTTAAGGAAGTAGATAGAGCTATCTGCGAGGGAGAAACAGACGGTTTTGTGAAGTTTATAACGAAGCGAATTTCGAGCGAAATCCTTGGTGCTACGATAGTTGCGCCTATAGCTCAGGACATGATACTCGAAGTGTCGTGTGCGATGGCATCAGGCATTTCACTTCGCAAACTAGGTGCCATAATTCATCCGTATCCCACTTATAGTCAGGCAATTAGCAAAGCGTCTCAGATGTGCGAAACTGAGACATTTTCACCCTTCTTTCGGAACTTTTTCACCAAACGCTTGCAATAAATCCAGCGCTTCTGTAAATTTATGCCCATCTTCGCTAAGTCGACAAGATAAAGCGAACCTTGTGCATAAGACGCAAGATGTTCTTTGACAGTATAAATGAGTAGTGTACAAGCAAGTA
>JAFEGT010000055.1 GCA_018239765.1 Verrucomicrobiota bacterium | reverse complement strand
TGATTGTGGCGACAAAAGATTTTCACCCTCCCCATCATCAAAGTTTTGCGTCAACGTGGGAAAAAAAGCCAAAAGAGACTATACTTGTTGACGGACTAGTGCAAACGCTTTGGCCAGATCATTGCGTGCAGGGTACATATGGTGCTGAATTTTCTTCTAAGCTTGATACGTCCCATTTTGAATATGTGGGGCTGAAAGGCGTAGATCTTCGTGAAGATAGCTATAGCACATTTTTTGATCTTCATCACAAGAAGCGCTCAACCGGCCTTGATGAATTTTTGCGATCAAAAGGGGCAACAGACCTCTACTTTTGTGGCCTTGCTACTGATTACTGCGTGCTCTATTCCGTGCTCGATGCTCGTGAGCTTGGTTATAATGCTTACGTACTTGTTGATGCCTGTCGAGGTATCGAGCTGCATACAGGCGATATTGAGGCAGCCCTTACAAAAATGCGCAGTAGGGGAGCCAAGTGTATAACCAGCGCGGAAGTAGTAAATGAGTTTTGAGTCCTGCCTTCAAAAGCAGCAGCAAGTAAAAGAGCTTTTTTCTGGTCTTGTCGATATAGAGTCAAAGTATGACAAAATTATCGAGATCGGCCGTAGCCAGTGCCATCTGAATCCGAAATATAAAACGGATGAGTATTTGGTGCGCGGCTGTCAAAGCCGTATGTATCTTGTCTCATACTATGTGCAAGGTAAGGTTTATTTTGAATCAGAAGCCGATGCCATAATTTCTGCAGGGCTAAGCACGCTCCTTATTAGAGTCTATAGTGGTGAAGATCCAACAACGATTCTTAAATGTCCTCCTACCTATCTGGAAGAGCTCAACATTCCCCAAACGCTTACACCTGGTAGAGCCAACGGCCTTGCCAGCATCTACCTTCGTATGAAGCAAGATGCTCTCCGCTATTTAGTTAGCCCACAAGAGCCTTTTGCAAAACTCTAGGCCAAGGTAAAAACGCCCTTTCGAGCGCGTTTCCTCCCGGCCCCCTCGCCCTACTCGACTTGAGTATGTTGCTCGGGGACCGGTTCCAGCCGCCGAGGCTGCGAGGAAGCTCGCTCAAAATCATCGTTTTTTCCGAGGTCTCGAGTTTTGCAAGAGACTCTTAATTCTAAATTATGTTATACTGTTCCCATGAACAGTTTATTTACATCTATTACATATAGTAATGGCCCAAAAACTTTTGAAGAAAAAGCTTTGGAGCTAGCGAGCGATTTTATCTCAATGGGCGGCCGCAAAATTGAGGTTCTTTCGAGTGGTAAGGCTCGACTTATCGAGAAGAAAGAGGATGATGTTTTCAAAACTGCGCTCAAAACTGCACTCAAGATCGCGCTCTATTCAACCCTTATTATCCCACTTATTGCATTGGTTACCACAGCTGTTCTTCGCCCAAAGCTGCAGCCTCAGGAGCCAAAGCGGGTATGGTTGAATGATATTCAGGTAAATGGGGCGTTGAGTAAACTTGTCGAGAAACATCCAGGTAGCTGCTATATAGATTCACTCGTCGTAAATCCAGAAAAGCTCGCTCGTATCACTAAGCTATATCCGCTTTTCAGGTCGAGTGCTGAGAAAAGTATTACAAAGCTATTTGATAAAAAAACGGTGCTGATTCCGGTGAACGTAAATAGCAATCACTGGGCACTTTTTGTGGCTGA
Source organism: Verrucomicrobiota bacterium (assembly GCA_018239765.1). Lineage (GTDB taxonomy): Bacteria > Chlamydiota > Chlamydiia > Chlamydiales > FEN-1388 > SZAS-7. The sequence continues at coordinate 21,798 of JAFEGT010000055.1, read as the reverse complement.
TATTCAAAAGCGTAGGCTTGCATACTACGATTCACTTTCAGGACCAATTCCAGCTGTTGCTACAAGCATTAGGGCGCACCTTGAAAAGGTGGCAAACGAAGAGGGGGTAGCGCTCGAACCTGCCGATTTTGCTGCAGAAGTTTTACCTTGTCCTCAGCAGCCAAACACAACTGACTGCGGCGTCTATCTCATTTTGACCGCCGAGCACATTCTCGAAAACAAACCACTTACCTATACGCAATCCGACGTCGATACCTATCGCCTGAATAACTAAAGTAAAAATTATTAATCTAATGCCTAATGAGGGCCAGACCCTCATTAGGCATTAGTGTGCTATGATTTATTTTACTCTGTGTTGTCGTTAATGCTTAAATTTTTGATACGGTCGGCTAAGTCGTCCATCGATAGCTCTTCTTGAGTCGCAGGATTTTCTCTTTGCTCGGCAGGTTCAGCTGACTTTCTTGCTCGTTTTTTTGTTTCTGGTCCCGATGAAAGAGTATCTTCGCTATCTTCTAGTCGGTTTGAGGGCACCTGCTCTCCACCACCTGGAACGCGATCGCGCTTTTTCATTTTGCGGGCTTTGTCTAATAAACTTGCTTGCTTGCTCTCAAGTTGAGACTGCTTATCAGTTTGTGAAAGTTGCCTATGGGCGGCTTTTTGTACGATTTCTGAGTCTCTTGACTTTCTTTTGCTACTAGTGGTTTTTTCTTCCTGTGGTTGAAACTGTTTTGGGCCTATAGAGTCGAGTGACATAATGTGTTCTCCCTTTTTTTTCTAAATAACATTAATATAACTATTATTCAACAAAAAAATATACAGCTAATACCTAATAAGGGCCAGGCCCTCATTGGGCATTAAAACTGTATGGTTTATTTTAATTAAAAATAACTAGCGTTATTTAACTCGCTCATTATGCAATTGACAAATAGCAAAATTACAATCATAATTTTTATGAAAAATGGAGGCGTAATGAACGTAACAGGAATTAATTCTGCCGATAGTATAAGAAGTTCACGAGAGAGCAATAATAATCCCAGAACTGATCTAAGTGCTGCAGTTCACGCCGTTGCTGCCGACGTGTTGAACTTTAAAGATGGCATGAAAAGATTGAATCAGCATGTAGATGAAAGAAAATATCACGATGCCTATACACTCATTGATCAACTTTTTCAAATTGATCTTAAAAAAACTCAAAAAAAACAACTTTTAGATACGTGTCACGATCTTCTTAAACTTAAACCTGAAACAGTCGGGAACGATTTTTACGCCTATATGCGTACCATGGTTACATTAGACCTTCAGTCAAAAAAGAGGCCTAAGGCGAATGATATTATTAAAGGGTATGAAGAGGCATTAGAATTAGGAAATTCTGCTGCAGGATACAATCTCGCAGTCTATTACAAGAAAGCAAAAAAAGGAAAAGAGTTGGTAAAAGCGACCTGGGAAAAGTGTGCACTCAAGTTTCCTACTAAAGCTGTCTTTTGCAATGAGGTCGGTAAATGTTACCAATATGGGTATGGAACGAACGAAGACATACAAGAAGCAAAACGATGGTATGAAAAAGGTGCGGCTCTGAACCATGCTAACTGCACTACAAACCTTGCCTACCTTTTACAATCAACACCATCGAAATCTAAGCAAATACGCAGCGACGTCATTGAACTCTATAAACGTGCCGAAGCGTTAGGGAGTGCGAGGGCTGCGTTTAACCTTGGCGTAATTTTCCAAAGTGGCTGGTACAAGACAGATCAAGATGGCAAAGAGCTGACTGATATACAACATGTAGACTTAGTAAAAGCAGAAGAATATTTTCGCGAAGCCTATCTAATGTGCTGTGACCAATTGGCAGATCCAGAAAAGTATACTGATCCCGATGATCCCTTTGGCTATAGTACAGCAGATTTGAAAGAAGATATGGTAGATTCTATGATGGCTATCATGGAAATTTTAGTTGATGATAAAGGGCGAGATAGTCCTGATCGTCAGATGGAAATCAAATCTTTTCTTCATATTGCAAAAAAGCACAAACGCGATGTTTCAGAGATAGAGCAAAAAATTGCAGCAGCCAATGTTGCTACAGGTCAGGTTGAAGATCCTCCAGCTGCCTCAAAAGCGCCAATGAAAAGTCTGATGCATGAGCTTTTTCGAGAAGAGGAAAGCGATATAGCAAGAAAGGGTATTGCAAACGCTCTTCTAAACTTGGTGGCTGCAAAAGCTCCAGCAGCAAAAGCGCCAATGTCTCGGTCGGTGCCAGTCACTCCCTACGATAAGGACATTGAAACAACAGTAGAGCAAGCAAAAGATGAACCTGAAAACCACGAGCTTATATTCAAGCTTTGGTGTTTAGAGCAAAAAGCAAAACAACATTTAAAAAATAACAACTAAGGTATAGTTATGATGACTTTTTCAGATCCATTATCGGCCGTACAGGCGGCACTTAAGCCTTTTTTTGAGCAGCAAACCCGCGAAAACGCGGCAAAAGATGAAAAAATTAGAGATTTAACCAGACAACTCGAAGGTCAAAAAGCTGACCTTGTAGCAACCAGGGCTGTTTTTGATCGGCAATTGAAAGAAAAGGATGCAACAGGTAAAGATCTTGCACGTCAAATTACCGAATTAAAAGAGGAACATGCCAGAAGCGAGGCATCTAAGCGTGCTTTAGTTGCAGAAATTGATGATCTTAAGAATCAGATACTTGAGCTCACTAATGAAAAACAGGGGCTTGAAGAAAAAATCGATGGGATGAGCGATCAAAGCCAAGAGATTACCCGCTTACGCACCAAAAATAAAGCTCTGTCTAAAAAAATGGAGCAGGTAATGAAGATCTTTTCTTCAAGTGCTTCAGTAGAAGCAAGTGATGGTAGTAGCAATTCTGATAGCTCTGGGCAGGAAGAGGGAGAGTCTGTTTCTGGGAATAGGCCTGCAAAACGGCATAGAGCCATTACTGTAGAGGACAAGCGCCTGCAAAAAGCTGAAGAGACTGTAAGGAAGCATCCAAACGACCCAAAAGCTCACTTTGCGCTTGGATTTAATCATTTTAGATTAAAAAATTACGATGCAGCACTTGAGGCCTTTGCTCAGGCTGAAAATAGAAAGTTTGATGATTGGCAACTCTACTACTATCAAGCTCTCTCGCACAGCGAGCTTAGAGATTTTGGATCGGCGTTTCAAGCTATTGAAACTGCGATAGAAATGGCCCCATCCGAAAGCCAAGGAAATGTTCTCCATGTAAAGGCAACTATTTTAAGGGATTCAGGAGATAAGGCTGCAGCTAAAGCACTTTTAACTGAAATAAAAGGCCATGGCGTAAACACAGAAAAACTTGAAGCGTCACTTCGCTAACAAAGAGCTTTTGATAGAGCTTCTAGCTTTGGGAGCTTCTGGTTTTTACCAGAAGCTCTCTCAGGTTTGGATATTTCGATTGGCCGTAGGCCTCTGGAGTGTCGGTGCAGCTATGCACCGCTCTCATTTTATGGATGCTTTATTCGTGCATGTGTTTGATCCATTTTAGCTATAGGCTTTTCTAAAAGTGAAAGCGGTGCATAACTGCCCCGCACTCCAGAGAGCTTCGCTCAATGGTTATACGCTTTTTGTCCAAACTTGAGAGAGCTTCTGGTAATAGCCAGAAGCTCTTTTTTTTCTTGCGTTGATGCCTATCGACTTAAAAACTGGATCTTTGTTAGTTTGAAGCTAATATGAGATTTGTGCTTTATACACTCCTTTTATGGACATCAGCCCTTTCAGCTATGCCGCAGCAGGTTATTTTGCTCCGCCATGCAGAAAAGCCGGCAACGGGGGATACCTTATCGCCATTGGGCTTCCAAAGATCACTCGAACTTGTCTCCTATTTTGAAAGTGCTGCACCGTTTGAGCTAAAAAACCCTGTTGCAATCTATGCACAGCGATCTGACAAGCAGCATGGCTCAACACGGCCTGTGCAAACAATTGCCCCTCTTGCGAATGCCTGGCAGGTGCCTCTTTATACCACCTATTCGAGCGACAAGTACAAAGACTTAGTCGACGAAATCAGTAAACAGTATAACTCAGGCCTCGTGCTTATCTGCTGGAGTCATGAGGGACTGCAGGATATAGCAACACAATTTGGCGTAAAAAATGCTCCCGATTGGGGGAGCTCCTATGATCTTGTCTGGGTCATCAACTTTACAGGCAAAAAAGTCAGCTCCTTTCAGACCTACCTTCAGTCTAATTGAAGCCGCTTCGGCTACGGATGTGAACAGCGATGCTTCTCGTCGATAAGTTCTAGAACGTGCTCGAAAGGTTTTGGTGATATCGCTGTCGGGCCTGCAAATGGGGTGTCGAGTGAATAGATGAGTAACAGCACCAAGACGATGAAAGAAGAGATGAAGAAGAGGTGTAGCATGTGTTCTAAAACACTTGTGGATACAAACAGATAAGAGGAAATGACCACAAGGATTCCTCCATAGATAAGGACGGTCCACATAAATGCACCTTCACTTCTGTCAACGTTACTAAGCCTTCCAAAGCGAGCTCTTGAGAGGTCGTTAAGTCGACTCAGTGATTCGCTGTAGCGAGCTGCCTGGCCGCGGCCTTGTGGGTTAATTTTATCGTAGGTGGCCCATAAGTTATGGACACTTTTGGGATATTCCATGGTAAGGTCTTCGCAATTTGCCATCTTCGGCCACTCTCTGTTTATGACGTCAGTTGCATAGAGGCGAATCTCTTCGCGTATTCTGCATGAAATTTCATGAGAAAAGACATCACAGCTAGCGTAGTAGAGGTTTAGGAGTAAGTTGGCTTCTTTTACTGTGTGGTCGCGCACTGTGCTATTACGTTCTTGAACGCGTATTACAACAAAGCCCACAATCACGCAGTACAAGAGGGCAATCGTGTTGAGTGCATAACTTGCAATCTCTTGATTTTTGCGAAGTACATTTGGATTTATGAGCTTTCTAAAGAGCAAAAAACAGCCGATGGCAAAGAAAGAGGCTACGCCAATAGCAATAAGAGCCGTGATGTGCCATGGAATAGAATTTAAAAAATCTGCGCTAGTAAAATTCATAAAAACAGTCCAGAGTATTTGCAAAGCAACTTATAACGCATCTATTTTGCGGGCCAGGATAAAGTCGTTGTGAGACAGGCCATTAATTTTATGGGTCCAGAGCGTTATGATAACTTTGCCCCAAGAAAGGGCGATATCAGGATGATGCCCTTCAGCTTCGGCAAGTTCTCCAACACGCACCGTAAAGTCGAGTGCTTCTTTAAAATTCTTAAAGGTATATTCACGCGTGAGATGGTGTGGTGGAACAACCTTCCAGTGGGGATTTAGCGACTGCAAAAGCGTATCGATTTCTGTCTTATCAAGAGCTGGGATGACTTTGTGGCAAGGGGTGCAGTGCTCATTCATAAAAATCAAACTCTTTTAAGTCATGGACAGCCGTAAAGTGGCCAGTGTGGGTGAGCACTTCAATGCCAAGCGCACCAAGATAAAAGAGCAGCGCTGCAGCAAGTAGCCAGCGCGCCTTTGGTGCAACAAAGCCTGCTTGCTCAAGTTTGTAGTGATAGCGGCCAAGCCAGATCATCGCAATAGGGATAAGACCATTTAGTATAGAGTCTCCAAAGCCGCCAGAGGCATCAAGTGCCTTTAAGAAGATCTTTTCAAAGTTGATGGCAGCATAGAGTGTTGGCAGCAGGATAAGTGCTCCAAGAAGAATATTGCCCCAGCCTTTTTTAGGGATGTTGAGGCCGTCGCTTAAAAAGTCATAAAAACCAAGCGAGATACCAAAAAACGAAGTGACAAGGGCAAAAAAGGCAAAAAAGCTTGCCAAAAGTTCTATATGGATGCTGCCTACAGCATGGCCAAGAACGTGTGTTGCCGCTTCACCCTCTTTTAGCGCCTGTATAAGACCAAAATCGCCAGTAAGTGGCACTGCGCCAAGAACACTTGCCTGCCAGATAACGTAGACGAGAAAGGCGAGTGCTGTACCGCCAACGATAGCAAGGCGAAGACTTGGGCCATGATGGTTTAGGTAGGGATGTAAGCTAGGTACCATAGTCTGAAAGCTAAAGGCAGTAAGAAGGAGTGGCACAGCAAGCCATGCTCCCGACCAGTTACTTCTCATAAGGTTGTCACATGAGATGTGGGGGACGCATAATGTGATCAATGCAATATAGGCCACGATCATCGCGATAAAAAGTATTGAGTTTACCCGGCCCAAAAAGGCGTGGCTAAAAAAGAGGCATGGCCCAAAGATCGCTATAAAGATGATGCAGCCCATCTCCTTTGTAAGCTCAAAGCCAGCATAGGTAGTTACTGCCTTTGTAAGAAGATGGCCGGAGCCTGCAGTGTAGGCAATAAGCGAGGCGTAGCATATAAAAAGGTAGAGAAGCCATGCGACAGTTTGACCCGCAGGTCCCATAAAGCGCTTTGTCATTGAGATGACGTGAGCATCATCTTTTTTCATCCAAAAGCCAACTTCAACAAGATAGAGCGCCGTAAGCATCATGGCAAGCCATGCAAGGACCATAATAGAGATGCTGGGAATAAAGCCATTAAGCGCAGTAGCTACAGGCAGAGCCAGCATTCCACCGCCTACACAGGTGCCAGCAACTAAAAAGATGGCGCTAAGTGTTCGTGGAGAATACATAAATTACCTTCAGTAATAACAGGGAAGCGTATCGGGCGTTTTCCCTGTCACTTCTACTGTGTAGTCGTCATGAATAAAGATATTGCTTTCGAGGCGTATGCCAAAAGCATCTGGAATGTAGATGCCGGGTTCTACTGAGTAGCATGTGCGAGGCATAAGGGGTCGGGCATCATGTGTTTCGTAGTTATCAATATTTGGCCCAAGCCCATGCAGTATGGTGTGGATATTGTGGCCGGTTCTATGGACAAAGTACTTTCCATACCCTGCCTTTTGAATGTAGTTACGACAGATGTCGTCTACATCGCAGCCCAAAACTTCTTTGCCACTTTTTAAGTTCTTTTGCACATATTCAATGCCGGCAGTTTGTGCAGCTTTTACAATGTTGTATACCTTTACCATCTCGCTAGGTGGGTTTTTGCCAAAGTAGGCTACCTGAGTAAAGTCTGCGTATGGAGCAAGATCTTTATTTTTTTTGCACCAGATATCGATGAGGAGAAGCGAGTCTTTTGTGATGCGGCTGTTTACCTCTTTGGTGGGGCTATAGTGGCCCTGTACCGCATTTTGGCCTACAGCTACAACAGGTGCATGATCGGTGATAAAGCCATGCTCGTGAAAATCTCGTAAAATATCTTCCTGAATAGAAAATTCTGTTACTTTTTTTCGCTCAGCAAGTGCCGTCTGTACTTTTTCAAAGTATTTATTAAATGTTTTTTCGAGAAATTTGGCAGCTTCTTTATGTGCTTTAAGCTGTGAGGGGCTCCAGCGACAAATAAAGTTTTTTGCAATAACCCAAGAGTTTACAACTTCTATATTTTTTTCCTGCAGCCACTGATAAAGTCCGGAATCAAGCGTCGAAAGGACAGGAATTGCCCCCATAGGAGAATGTTCCATCGCAATGCGCTTTTGGCCCTTGAGAATAGACTGTAGCGCACGTTCGTGACTTTGCCAGCTTTCATAGCTCACCTGATCTCCGGGAAGGTGGCTCAAGATATGCGGCTCTATCTGATGTACAATTTTTAAGGGCGTGCCCTTTTTCGGTATCCAGTAATAAAAGCGACGAGAAAGCAGTTGGTTTGGATCAATTCCAAGCAGTTCAAGACCAAGAGAATTTTTTCCATGGAAATCGTAAATGAGCCATCCATCGAGCTTTTTCTGCTCTGCAATGTGCTTTTGGATCTCCTGAATTTGCATTTTCATAGAAGCCTTTGGAAATAATCAAACGGTTAGGTAGTATACAGAGTCAAATGAATTATTCGCCAGTATTTAGGAGCCAAAAGTGTATATTCTACTGCTCGCACTGTTACTCGGGCTGTTTGGATGTCAATCATCGAATGACTCACTACATCATGTGCGGCTTGTTTTAGATAGGCCTGCAAATCCTAACCATATTCCTTTATATGTGGGTCATGCTCTTGGCTACTTTCGTGAGGAGGGGCTCTCCTTAGAAATTCAAAAACCTACAACGGATAAGCCGTTGCTTCAGCTTGATACCCAGACGGCAGATTTAGTGCTTGCAAGCTTACCAAGAGTATTTCGAGCTATAGCCAGAAAGCACAATGTCTACATTGTAGGCAAAATTATTGATAAGCCTACAAAAGGTTTTTTAATTCTGCAGTCGAGCGGGATGAAGTCAATTGAAGATTTTAATGGCCACACAATGGGTTACGACGGTGCCTATAGCATCTTACCCAGCGCAGAAGTTATTCTCGACCTGCAAAATGTACAGGTTGGCTGCCGCCTGAATCTACTTGACCAGGCCGTACAGGAGCTTGTGAGCAAAAAAGTTGATATAGTCTATGGTGCTCTTAGCAACATAGAACCTGAATATGTGCAATTTTTGGGTCACAAAGTGCGCTTCTTTAATGTATGCGAATTGGGAATGCCCGAATATGAAGAGGTAGTAGTCGCAGCTCACAGCAAGTTTAAGAGCGATAAAAAATCGACTCAAGGCTTTCAGAAGGCTTTACAGCGAAGTATTGATTTTTGCCGCGACAACCCTCAACTTGCCTTTGAGATGTATACTAACCTTTTGCAGCACAACAAAAGCCACAGGACGCTCCAGTGGGAAGAAACAAGCTGGAAAAAAACCTTGCCGCTTCTTGCCCAGTCCCAGCAGTTTTCTCGAGATGCCGTACAAACGCTTGTTAACTGGCAATATGATAACAGCCTTGTCGGAACGCAAATTCCAATCGACCATCACTTCGCATCAAATCTTTCCAAATAAGTTTGGTTTTGTTAGGATCCGAGGATCAAAAATCGAGGCGTAGGGATCACATGAAAAATTATATCGCTCTTTTCTTCATGCTTGTTGGTCAACTTTCGGCTAACCAGCAGATTCAGCAGGAAGTGCTTGATGGCAGAACTGTACCAAAATTTGTAGAACCCGTTCCTACCTTTAACGGCAAACGAGTTCATGCAAAAAAGAAACTTAAAGTGTCTATGGAGGAGTTTCAACAGAAAATCTTGCCTGCTTCCTTTTATGAACAGCTTCCTTCATATGTCGAATATAAAAGCGTTGAGTCGGGTAGAAGAGTTTTTAGCATAAATCCACAAAAGGGAACTTACCTTTGGGGGTATAAAATTAATGATGGCAAAAAGGACTACGGTCCAAATTTTCCTGCCAACACCATCGTAGCAAGGCGATATGATAAGGTAAAAGTTGAGTATATAAACAACCTGCATCGTTTTAAAGACCTTAATGGTGTTCATCTTGAAGGACCTCTGTTGCAGAAGTTTCTCACAAACGACTTGAGCTTTCAGTGGGCAAATCCTTTAAACTACCCGCAGTTTGGTCAGGGTTTTGATACCTATGATCCGGTTCTCTATCCATTTGGCACAGGTATGCCGCAAGGAAATCCCGGTTTTTATGAAGGGCCGCAGCCTGTTGTACCCCACTTACATGGAGCAGAAAATCCTTCATATTCAGATGGAGACCCAAATTCGTGGTTTACACCTAACTTAGAACTTACCGGAACAACCTTTGTATCTAACAAACTTACCTATCCTAACACGCAGCCTGCCACAACACTCTGGTTTCATGATCATACCCTTGGTCAGACTCGCCTCAATGTCTTTGCAGGTCTTGCCGGCTTTTACTTTTTACGAGGTGAGCCTGAAACATCGGTGCAGCCTCCTTTACCTAAAGGTAAGTATGAAATTGAGCTTGAAATTGCCGACAGACAGTTTGACACAAACGGCCAGCTCTTTTTTCCTGACGGAAATCCACTTACTGCAGGCCTAAATGGTCCTCCGGGTAATCCTTTTATCAATTCCTATGCCATCCCTGAGTTTTTTGGCGATGTTATATGTGTAAATGGCAAAAGCTGGCCCTATCTTGAAGTTGAACCAAGACGCTACCGATTTAGGCTGCTTAATGGCTGCAATGCAAGGATGGTTGCACTCTATTTTGAGGGTGATGCTCCTGACATGTGGCAGATAGGAACCGATGGCGGACTGCTTGATAAACCAGTAAATATATCAAGTTTTGTGCCCTTTACCTACAACCCATCTAATGAATGTCCACCAGAAGATCCCAACTTGGGTCCTGTTTTTCAAGACCCTCGTCTTTTCTTTGCGCCAGGTGAGCGTATGGATATCATTATAGACTTTTCAGGTTTCGAAGGAGAGACGCTGACACTCAGAAATGACTCTCCAGCACCATTTCCAGGTGGAGGCACCCAGCTAGACCCAGAAAATGAAGGTCTTGTCATGCAGTTTAGGGTAGTAAAGCCGCTGACACATACTGACAAAAGCTTTAATCCAGCAAAGCCTGATGCCAAATTGCGAAAGGGTAATAAGAAAATTGTACGTTTTGCAAATGGGGAAGGAGGCTTAGCTCCTGGTGTAGTGCCTGATGTAACAAGAAGTCTTGTGTTACTTGAACAGGAAGATCCCTACTCCACAGCTCCTGTTGTCGTCTTGTGCAATAACACAAACTATAATGGTATTGACCCCTATACAAACCAGCCTCAACCTCAGGCAGTGCCCTATAACAACAATACTATCTATGTTACTGAGATTCCTCAGGTGGGCTCTACAGAGGTTTGGGAGATTGTAAACCTTACACCGGATGCACACCCAATTCATATTCACCTGATCCAGTTTCAGGTGCTTAACAGGCAGGTCTATTATGTTGGCAATATAGTGCCTCCATTTACCTGTGAAGGATCCTATAGAGATCTTTACAACACAGCTTGGGATAACTATCCCTATCGACCAACAACAGTGCCTCCAGGTACTGTGTATAGCTTTGGATCGCCTCTACCATATCTCAACACGCCAAAACTTGGCGGAAATCCCGATGTGGCACCATTTTTTGGTGATAACCTGCCATTTGGATGTGACCCTAACGAGTTTGGCTGGAAAGACACAATCAAAGCATTTCCAGGAACGGTGACTCGATTAGTGGTGCGTTTTTCACCGCAAGATATTGATGTTGGCCATGTTGTAGGAGGGGAAAACAGGTTTGCCTTTGATCCAACAGCGCCTCTTGGCTGCAAGGATGATGGCTATGGGTATCCTGGCGGCGGTGGCTATGTATGGCACTGCCATATTTTGGATCATGAAGACAACATGATGATGCGGCCTATGCAGCTCAGCAAGTGCCCTCAAAGATAACGCTTCACGATGCCGTCGCTGCTTTCCAGTGGCGACGGTTAAAATCGAGCCGTTCATATTTTGTATTTTTTACAGTCTCTTCGTAGCTTTCCTGGCTCACAAGCTTTAGCTTTTGAGTTTTAGGATTGGCATAGTAGTAGTAAAAAATACCCTTTGAAAAGAGGACTTCTGCAAGGTAGGGCTTATGGGGTCTCTCTACATTTTCGTCCCAAAAGGCGATTTTAAGCGAAATCTTATGAACCTGCGGTTCGTCTTGTATGTAGCTATTTTGGCAGTTTTTCTGTTTTGCCTTTTCTATAGGGCATTGTGAGAGCATATGTAAGAAATCGTCCACTATCGGAAGTGCAAATTTTCGTGCTGCATCAAGCTCAAGCTGTTTATCAGAATTAAAGATCACCGAGGAAGTGTCGTTAATCTTTTCTACAAGAAGAAATCTAACGCCATATTCCTCCGCCTCATGATGCCCAAATTTCTCTAAATTGCAGGTGCAGGGGAGTATGCGCGGTTTGTCGTAGCGATAGGTTGAGTGGCTGCAGCTCGCAGCTATAAGTAACAGTAGGCAAGATATAAACTTCATTGTGGACTCGGAGTAAAGGGTTCTTTACGAACTGGGCTATATGTTTTGGAGGATCTGTCATATATGTCGTAGTAGACGTTGCCTTTTATAAGCCGTATGGAGGCAATAGAAGGGCGCGGCATGATACCTCCATCGCTGTCTAAAAAGAGGATGGTGAGTTCGAGGTTATCTGCTGTAAGTGGGTAGTTATGAAGGTAGGGGCGGATATATTGATCATCATTAAAGGGCTTTAGGTACTCTTTTACAAAGTGGTGAAAAAAGTCATGAGCTTCTTTCAAGGTTGAAAAACGGTGGTTTTTTGTTCCGTAGCTGCCCTTAATGGTGCAGATTGTGCTTGGATAGCTGTAGCCCGCGTTGATTGTATAGAAGCCTTCATGCTCAAGTCGCTCGTTATTGGCATGTCTTATATTCTCGCATACCACAAGATCGTCTCTATCAATGTGTCTAGAACAAGAAGAGAAAGAGAGAAGTATGAGTGCTAAGCTAAGAAAAAATCTCATTTTTACACCTTTTTATCGGTCTATATATAAGAAAGAATAAATTGAAAAGAATTTTTTAACGGTAGAGGCAGATGAGGATACCGCGAGCTGCAGAAACCCGAAGTGACTCTGACGGTTCGCTAAGTACGCGGCATAAAAAGGGCAGGGCAGACTTTGACCCTATAGTGGAGATAGCAAAAAGGATAAACTCCTTCATATTGCGAGGTGCTGTATCAAAGGACTGTTCAAGTACATGGAGTGCTTTTTCATCTTGGGCATACATGGCTAAGAGAAAGGCAGCTTGCAGGGCAACTTCATGGCGCGGATCTTCTAAAAGCGGCTCTAATTCATCAAGATAGAGCAGGTTCTCTTGCATCATCAAACTGGCACTTTGTGCTGTAATGCCCCAAGTGTGATCCTGTAAAAAGCGCTGCATAGGCTCTTTGAGTGATACTGTTGAGCAGCAGGCGAGCATTGAGTAGAGCTCGAGGCGCACACGTAGGTCCTCGCTTTCAGGCAGGCGCGCATAGCCTCCAACATGCGTATGGGTCGTTGGCCCTATAAAAGAAAAGATACCGGCAGATTGGCTTGAGAGGCGCGTTTTATCAACAAGTGCCTCTAGAACTGCTTGTACAGCTTTTTGTACATGCTGCCTATTCCAGATGCATCCAAGAGAAAGGTTAAGTGTTACAAGTGGATCGTTATAGTGCTCAAGATGCTGTTTAGGAGAATGGCTCAGGGCGCTTGCGGCAAAAAGGCGTATCGATCTATCTGAATGCAGTAGGTAGTTTTGTAAGGCATCAAAGGAGTGCGCGTTACCTGCTCGCAAGGAAAACCAGTGAGCTAAAATCTTGGTTTTTATGTCGGGGTGAAGGCTAAGAGCATGCAGCACATCTGGATGTACAGCCGTTCCAAGCGTGCCAAGACATTGAATTGCAGCCATACGTACATCATAGACAGTATCGTTCATAAGAGGTATGAGTAGGGGCGCTAATTTTGTATCGTAGCGGCTTAAAACAAGTTCGCAGGCAAGTATGCGCATGAATGCTCTGTCACTTTTTACAAGCGCTAGAATCTGGTTTTCATCTATAGAGTTGCTGATGTTGGCAAGAGCTCCAATTGCTGCCATTTTTTCATCGCTATCGCCAGGTTGTGCTTCCAGTATATGTATGAGCGTTGGTTTTGCCTCTTGATATCGCATAGCCCCTACGCATGCAATTGACATAAGGCGCACGCGGCGAGAACTATCATGTTCAATTGCGTTATGAGCCTGCTCCTCAAGAAGCCTATCGCGAGAGCGTGCCGCAAGTTCGGTTGCTACAAGCCGTAGCTGCTCGCTCCTATCTCGCATAGCCTCGAGGCAGTTTGGAATGCCTTTTGCATCATTAGACATAAATGAGGCGATGCATGCCTCTTGACGTATTATAGGGGAGCTACTTTCGCCTGCTTTATGAATAATGGCCCACGCTACCTCTTCAAGCAGCTCTTTATCGTTTTTGTCTTCATACATGTTGTAGGCACGCAGCAGCTTAGTGATATCTTTTTGCTTGGCAAGAGCACGCACCTCAAGTCGTTTTAGGGCTTTATCGTCTGGGTTTTGTTGTATGAGTTCACGTAGTTCGAGCTCTGCCTGGGCATGATCACCTATCGTAAGCAGCGACTCAATCCTATCTGCGCTGAGTGGAGAGCAGATTATTACGAAGATCAAAAATTCAACGCAAAATCGCAAAGTCGCAAAAGCGCAAAAAATAGAAGAGCGTTTTAGCGTTTTTGTGCTTTTGTGTTTTTGCGTTGAAAACTGTCTTACATCAAGCGTGTTATTCATTTGATGAGGGAGGAGATGGCTTTGAAGTGGGGGTGCTTTGCATCTTGTAAGAGCTCAAAAAGCACCGTCTCAGTTGTGCTCACGCGCACACCCATGGCTCTCATCTCTTGCAGGGCCGATGTGTGATCAAGGCTAGATCTACTTGAGATGGCATCTTGAAGTACTATTGGGGTATATCCTGCCTCAACAAGAGCTCGTACGGTCTGTAATACGCATACATGCGACTCTATACCAGCTATAAGCCAGTTTTTGCGCATTTTTAATGCATCAACTACCTGTCTGTTGCCAAGGCAAGAAAAGGCTGTTTTTTCTAGAGGTTGTACTGAACAGTCAAGAACGGTTTTACCAAGCCCAGCTGGATACTGCTCGGTGATGATAATTGGCATATCAAGCAAAGATGAGCTTTTGAGCATGATCTCCTGGCGGTTGAGAATCGACTGATCATGCATCTTTGGCATAAGCTTTTCTTGCACATCGATGAGCAAGAATCCAGTGCTATTAGGCGATAGGCCCAAGGTGTGTTCCTCCGAGTAGGTGAAAATGCAGGTGGAATACAGTCTGGCCTGCCTTTTCTCCATTATTGGTAAGAAGGCGATAGCCGTCTGTTATCTTAAACTTTTTGGCAAGTTCGTTGGCTACCATCACCACTTCCAAAATCAGCTCGCCATCTTCTGGCCCTATTGCCGAAATGTTGGGAAAATGCTTTTTTGGAACGATAAGGATATGAACGGGAGCGGCTGGAGCAATGTCCTTAAAGGCAATAATACGCTCATTTTCAAACACCTTGTCGCAAGGAAGTTCTTCGTCGATTATTCTTTGAAAAACGTTTTTCATCGTGTGCTTAATACCTTTTCTAGCGCTTTTTGGGCATCTTCTCGTGTTTTCCAGACCGAAATAAAGCGGCCCTTATGACAAAAAAGAGCTCCAGGAATACCTGAGACCTTTTGTAGATCTTCATCTAAAAGCCCTGCCCACTCTTCAGGTAGTGGCTGGCGTACTTTCATCTTATCGTCGCTACTTGGTGGAATGCCTCGAAGCTTCCAGCATTTACCAGAAGGCATAATCACAAAACGTGCAGGGTGACGCTCGCCATCTAAATCAAAAAAGGCATCCATCCATGGGATCGACTTTTCAAATACGAGACAGTCGCGATACTCTGTCATAGCCTGTTCAACCACTTCTCGGCATGTTTGGTTGTACTGATAGCGCTTCCACAGGCGGGTGATATGGCCGAGAGCAAACTGTACTGCCTCTAAAAAGGCCGCATCCTGCATCTCTGGAGGTGCGTCATACTGTATGGGAGTAAAGTTTGATACTACCTGCGAAAAGGTACAAAAGCCGGGGATTTGTGGGTCTTTACCATTGTCATGGGCGTCTACACCACGAACAAGTGAGTTGTTAAAGAAGTCAAACTCTTTGTTTTTTAGGTGTCCTGTCTGCTTTAAGTACTCCAGAATCATGCCTGCAGAGCTTAAAGGACCTTTATAGTCCGCTTGGTGATGATCAAACCGCTTTATAGAGGGGTCGTAGATGCCGCCCACATCGCACACATATTCGCATACGCGAAGGTCGTCAGCTGAGCGTGTGCGCTTGATTTTATCGTGGTCAATGAGGTTGAAAAATTCTAATAGAGCGCAGGCAGTTACTTCATCGGCGTGGAATGTTCCGTCATGTGTTCCTACGGAACGTGCAATTTTCTGATTCATAGGGGCCCTTGGTGAAACAGGCCATTATCTCGACTTTCTACCTTTTTGGCGAGCGATTTTTCAACCACGTAAAGAGCCTTTTTCACAGTCTCTAAGCCCCGGCAATGAGCCAAACCTGCTCTTTGATAGCGAGGAGCTGCGACAGCGTTTTTTGACGTGGACTACTGTTGTCTGTTTCTATTACAGCCTCCACTCCGAGAAGCTTTGAAATATGATTTATTCCTTTTATATCAAGATGTCCTTCAATGACTTCGGCCTTTTTTTGCCAAGTTCTCGATTTTTGCGCGGGATTGTCATCTTTGGTGGGGTCAGAATGCTCTATCAAATAGTCTTGTAAGATCAGGCGTTGACAATCTCGTATCGCTTTTACTGTTATGCGTCGAGCATTTGCTTTTACCTCTTCTCTATAGTCTGGGAGCATATTTGGATCTTTGAGCAGCATTTCTAATGCTTTTACATTGATAACTTCAATATTCGATTCTGGTGCTGGAGGTGTGCTGAGATCGATATTGTCTGTATCAATCCATGAGAATGACTCAGATCGATTTCCTATTGAGTTTCTCCTGCTATGTGGCAGACGGGGAGACTGTTTTGCTGTTCTTGGAGATCTTGGAGATTTTGGCGAATTTAAACCAAAAGAAAAAAGTCCAAATTTTCTTGGGCTTTTTTTCTCCTCTTCCTCTTTTATAGGTTCTGGTAGTACTGAAATTGGTGTAGACTCGCAAATAAGAGAATTGTAGTCTTCAAGAAGCTGTTTTCCTTTGCTGATTCCCAAAATGGCAATAAGGCTATTTCCATAGTCTTCGATAAATGACTTTAGTCTACTGTTCTTTTCTTCCATTGGCGCTCTTGAAAGAAGAGAGCCCATCAACTCCTTATTCACTTCATTAAGGGCCTCTTTTACAAGAGCTGCGTCGCCCCACTGCTGTTGAGGGAGGCTGAGTCGTCTGCAGAGAATTTCTCCGTGGACAGCAGCGCCGTAGTCCCGTTTTTTATAGTAAGCGTCTATAACAACCTTTTTGATGCTATCCTCGATTTGCACATCAAAAGGCTGTGCTGCACTCTGCAAGCCTTCGTGGCTGCCAATTTGCGAAAGCACGAGCTGTGCATGTTCTGCTTCTTCCGGGTCGGCAAAATCCTGAAAATCTCTTACCACAACATATTGAAGGGAGCGAAGAGAAAGCGCTTTACATGCAACCGCAGAGGCTCCGTTGCCAATTACCTCTTTTTTCAACAGTACGTCACATCTATGTAAATTATTTTCATCGACCAAAAGAAGTATGGTATGTTGCTGCTCATCGATAGTGTGGCTGATTTGACAAGAGTTGGGGAATCTCTCAAACGCGCGTTCTATGATTTGTTTCCGTGTCCTTATATCAAGCTTATCCTCTGGAAGCAGTTTAGCCGTACGTTGCGAGATCTGATCCGCTGACAATGCTTTGATAAGGTTATTCATAGTATTTTGCGTTGTCGTGTCGCTCTCTTCTCCCTCTATAAGACTCAAACGTTCTATAGCTTCTTGAATATTTTCATACGTGGCCTGGAGTTCTCCTTTTGGGGGAGGAGGGCTTTCTGCAAGATAGAGTACCGGCTTGCCTGCAAAAATCCGCTCAAGCTCTTCAAGTTCATCCATCGTTACAGGCATGGTAAAATTTTTGCCAAATTTTTTCACAACTGGCTCTGCCATGCGTCGAATTAGAGAAGTTGCTCGAGGGCAAATACCTAGATCAAGCAGCGAACGCTCTAAAGTATCGTAATAGGTGACATCGTCCTCTTTTAGTGGAGGCCGAGCTCCGGTAAGTATAACATAAATCGTGAGGCCAGCTGCGCGGATATCAAATGCTTGCGCAGCATTTTCGAAATTTGCCTTATCGCCTTGCCAAAAATAGTCTCCCATTTTCTTTAAATAGAGCTCGCTTGCATATCCTTTAGAGTGGTCAGGAAAAAATTTTGTTCGTAAGTAGCTATTGAGCGTTTTGAGCTTATCTTCATCAAGAACTTGCCGTTCTTCATTCACTATCCCTAATCTAACAAGTTTTTTGAATTGCACCAGATTATTTTGGCATACTTTTTCCAGCTGGGCACTCTTTTTGATGAACGCAGAAACAACGGTACTTAATTTGCCTCTATAGTCATCGCTTTCGATTTTGAATTCGGGATTCATCAGCTCGCAGACATCTTCTATCAAAATAGATCCATTAAAGTCGCTTATGACAAAGTGATCATCATCCCATAGGATATTTTCCGGTTTTAGATCGCCATGGCACACTTTAGAGGTAAGGATTAAGCTAAGCGCCCCAACATAGGTAGCAATACGACTCTTTTTTTCGTCTAAAGTAAGTGTATTTTCTACGCTTAACTCAGCTGCCTCTTGATATGTGCGGATTATGCGTCGAATAGTTTCCTTTTTTTCAGAAAGGACATAGGTACATAAATGTGTGGCATTTGCTACGGAGGAACGAGGTGTCGCCGCATTCGCCGTTTGGGTCGATCCAAAAGGCGAAAACATATTTTCGAAAAAGGCATTCGTTTTTTTTGTGATTGGGGTATCCCGCAACTTAAGAGAAGAACTTTTGCGTTCTAGGCCAATTTGCAATGTGCTTTGTAATCTTTTAAGTCTTTGTTCGTCTTGAAATTTTTCTTCTTGATATCCAGAATTTCGAGATAGTACGATCATGAAAACCCCCACCTTATCAGCCATTGATAACAGTCTTGATTCTATTTTGTAAATTGCAAAAGAATTGAATGAAGTGTAAAAAGAGGTTTTGAGGAATTTGTATGGATCTTACGCAACTTGACCTAGTCACACCTGACGCAAAAGTGACATCTATTGAGAAAATTGATGAGCGAACCTCGCTTGCTAAGGTGGTTATCGAACATATCTATCCCGCCTTTGTTGGCTTTGAGATTGAGCCTCAACTTGTGTTTTTTAATGTTAAGAGCACATTAGCTCAAATTGGCCTCAATGGTATTGGCGAAGAGTACATGCTCGATAAAAAGGCAAGACGCGCTGAAGTTACTGTGCGCCTAAGAGCCATTGGCCCCATTGCGCGAGAGATGCTAGCGCTCATTACACCTGGCGCCTATATAGGTAAGCTATTTGCAGCAGATCCCAGAAGACGCGTTCGCGATGCTGACTATCTTACGCGTATGTTTGGCCGCTCTGATAGAAAGGGCAGGCCCCTATTGTCTCTTGGAGGCATGCAAGGCAGCGACAATATGATTTTGGATAAGGTTGATGGCAGAACTATTGCCTACCTTGCCTTACGGAACGGCCGCATATCATATGAGGGAACAATTTTTGGCTTTTTGCCTACCATGGCAAAGGCGCTTCACCATGACGCCTACAGCCTTCGCAACATGCTCCACCTGCATCAGGACTGGATAGAAGGGGCTCCTCGTAATGTAGAAGAGGATGAAATTTTACTGGTACGCACAAGTCCATTACATATACGAACAGTTTTTGCACGTGTCGTAGACGATTTACTCTCTTGCGGCTACACCCATACTACAGCTTCGGTTTTGCAGCCAGACACGGCAGCCTCTGGTGATGTCTACGAGCTTTATGGTACATCTAAGCGTGAAATCACCGATATACCATTAGAGTTTTATACCTTGGAGCCCTATAGAGAGCACGTTTTTTATTCCGATAGAGACCAGCTGCAGGCATGCCTTGAAGATTCTAAGTCGCTCTTTACTGCTTTTGCAACAGCCCCAACTGATGAGCGTGCAAGCGTCTTTGTGGTAAAGGGCTCTCAGATGGAGCAGTTAAAATCAGAAGATTGGGTTGTCAGACCACCCGTATTTCATGAGCTTCCAGGTATTACGCATGGTACGCGCCAGGCGCTTCTTATAGCACGATTTATCGAACAGCAGCCAAGCTATCCCTTTTTAAAGGCGATAGAAGATGGCGAAATTACAAGCCAGGGTGTCTTGCTTACCCGCTATTTTCCCTCTCCTATTATGAAGCGCATGCTGCTTTCAGATAGGGTTTCAAGCTGTTTAAAGGGTATCTATTTTCAGTATCCATCTGCCAATCATGGGCAGTTTTTTTCGTATGAAGATAGAGCCATTATGAATGATCTCTATAAGTTTGCGATACCGGTTTACTGGGTGGATGAGATTACAGGTAAGATTTTGCAGTATGTGCAAAAGCCATTTCGTGAGACGGGAATGTTTGTGCCGTTAAACCAGACAGAAACCTTTATTAAGGCAACAACCTTTGGTGTGTATGGCTCAAACCTGCTCTCAGGTGGGTTTGATGAGCTCTTGACAGACATTTTAAAGGGCGTACTTGAGATGCAGAAAACTACAAACCATCCGCTTTTAAAGGCTGACACTCCGCTTGTGCTGATTACGGGTGGTGGCCCAGGTGCTATGGAGACCGGTAATCGCATTGCAAAAGAGCTTAAAATTTTATCAGGTGCTCGCATATCTGACTTTCGATCGACCTCAGAAAGTGTTGTGAATGAGCAGCGCCAAAACCCCTATATTGAAGCCAAGATGACCTACCGCCACTATGAGCTTGTTGAGCGTCAGGCAGAGTTTAATCTTGACTTTCCAATCTTTGTTACAGGTGGCATAGGCACTGATTTTGAGTACTGCCTCGAAGAGGTGCGTCGCAAAGTTGGCTGCGTAAAGCCAACTCCAATACTTCTTGTAGGCGACGTGAACTACTGGAAAGACAAAATAACATCACGTTTTCAGGCAAACCTCTCCCATGGCACTATAAAAGGCTCTGAGTGGGTATCGAGCTGCTTCTTTTGTGTGCAGACCGCGCAAGAGGCGCTTGAAGTTTACCGCAAATATTTTTCTGGCGAGCTTGTGATCGGCAAGGATAGCCCCATGCAGCCGCTTGGGTTTGTTAACGACCAGTAGCGAGAGAGAGGGCCATTTTAATCATTTGCTATAGTAACTTGAGTAGGCTTGTTTGAGTGCTGCTGCAAGAACAAATCCTCCTATGACGTTGCGACCCCAAGGACTTGAGTGATAGGTTGCTGCAAAGGCGGTAAAGGTGCCAACTGCTAAAAGTCCAAAAAAGGCTGTGTCAACGCGTTTTGCCGTAATAAGGCGCTTTGGAGGTACTTGAAATTTAGTTTTTTCTTCGAGCTCGCCTGCGGCACGCACGCGACCAAAAGCGACAAGCTGTGGGCGATCATCAAAGCCAACAAGCCTTGAAATTGCTCGGGAAATGAAATTGCTGTTTAGAAAACATTTTTCTCCCTTTTGTTTTAGCCCTATTAGTAGATCAGGAGTGCCATCTACTCTAATGGTGTTGAGGTGATGCATCTGAACTATGCCAAGATCTGGCTGAGGAGTGCCGCAAAGGCTTGCAACAAGCGCCTCTTCTGACATGCCTGGTGAGCGAATCTTTCTTCCACCTTCATAAAAAAAGAATGTTCCATTTTCAGAAGTAAAGCTAAATGGCGATACAACTTGAGGTTTCTGTGGAGCAAGGGCAACAGCTTCCTCTGGTTCAAAATCATCAAGCAGCTGATCTTCTGAATCAAGCCGTATTTCTACCGTTTGCCAAAAGGGCATGACATAGGAAAAGTATCTGGCAACAATACCTGTAATCTGCCCCGCTTCTGTAATCCAGGAATAGTCATCAGATAAAAGAAATTTTCTACCAGGAGGGGAGTATTGCTCTACACAAAGTTTTTCTGGTTGGTGCTGGAGCGTATATTCTGCTCGCGCTACGAGATCTGAAGGGTCTGCTAATCGAAAAAGTGAACTTATTGTAGTCATGAACATCTCTTACATATTATCCGCATAGAGTATAGGTTATACGTCATTTGAGTAAAAGAAGTTCCGAGGAAAGGAGTCGGACTTAGGGGGGTGATTTAACCATATTTTCACGAGATGTAATTTATGCAAAAATTGTCCTTGAGGTCGTTCTCAGCCTGGAGGGCCGGCATGTCATAGCCTAGGTCGAAGCGCAAGCGGAGGCCTAGGAATTTCAATTACG
>JAFEGT010000054.1 GCA_018239765.1 Verrucomicrobiota bacterium | reverse complement strand
CTTAGAAAAAAACTGCGACGAAAAGAGGTAGCGAAAAAGTGGAAAGTAGGATGTACCATCGTAGCATACATACAAAGGCTTACTCGACGCAAAAAACGGTGCATAGAGCGCCACTAAAACAAACAGTGTTAATACAAAAAGCCCGAGCATTCCAAGTGGACGAGATTTAAAGCGGTTCCAGATCATGCTTTTGCCCCCAGCTGCACGCGTGGATCAAGCGCCATGTAACTTATGTCAGCTACAAGGTAGCCAACGAGTGCTAAAAACGACCCCATTAACGACGAAAACATCATCACATTATAGTCGCGGTTGAGTATAGCATCGTAAAAAAACTTACCAAACCCATGGATCTCAAAGATGGTCTCTATGATAACAGAACCTCCTATGATCACACCCAAAGACCCTGCAACAGAGGTAATGATAGGTATAGCTCCATTGCGGCCCACATGTCTCCAGTAGAGCGATGAATTGGGAACACCCTTCGCACGCGCTGTACGCACATAGTCTTGCCCCATACAGTCTAAAAATATAGCTCGTGAAAGCCTCGTCTGCACTGCAAGGCTGCCCAAAAATATAGTAAGAAGCGGCAGAGTAATATGGCGAGCAATATCTAAAAGCCTTTGCCATGAAGTCATCTGATCAAAAACCGACTGCTCGCTTGAAAATCCCCGTATCGGAAATGGGATATCGGTAAAGGGATAGTTATTATGCAACGCCACCTTTTCTATCAAAAAGGGTGCTACAACAAAGACAGGCGTTGCCCAGAGAATCAAAAAGAGAAAATCAAAGCCGCGATCAAAGAGACTTTTACTGTAGATAGCCATACACATTCCAAAAACAAGGCAAAAGACAAACGTTGCAAGCATCGGCAGCACAGAGAGCGTAAGGGATATTTTCAGGCGCGAGACAACTTCGTCAAGTACCGTCCTATTTGGGTCTGTACGGGTGACGCCAAAGTCAAGTGACAGCGTGCGTTTCAGATACTTTGCAAGTCTTGTTTCTAAAAATGCTGTTTTGAGGCTATCTGGAGCAAAGACAAGCCCCTCTGGGTGCTCTTTATACCAGTTTGAGAGTATTGTCACCTGCTGCGAAAGCTCTTCATTGGTTTTAGGGAGGTGAGCGCGGAAAGAATCGAGAAAGGCATTATTTTTTGCAATCTCCTGATTTTCTTTTTGCTGCTTTGGCTCAGTAAAACGCGTAGCGCCTCTCACAAAAAAGTATAAAGCAAGTTTGCGTGTTTCAAATCCGAGTTTTGGATCTTTTGCAATACTCAAAAGTTGCGGCAGACAAAAACGCGCCTTGTCGCTCATCTCAATGCGAAGCTCTGAATAGCGCTTAGCGCTCATATCTTCAGGATGAATTTTTAAAAGATCAAGCTGAGAGACCATTTTGCGCTTTGATGTCGCCGGCCAGTCATTATACACAAGCGGCAATGTGAGGCCAAAAAACTCACGAAACTGCAAGTAGCGATCTTCAGGGCTTGCAACACTTACACCTGCTTGCCTTGTTTCAGAGACGTAGACAGGCTCGCCTGGGGCAAGATTGATGATGACAAAGTTTACAAGTACAATTGCAAATAGTGTGATCGGCAGTAAAATAAGCCTCTGTAGAATGTATCCGAGCATGCTATCCTAATTTAAAAGCTCTTATTCTTATTCTTGGTCTTGGTCTTATTCTTGTTTTTATTCTTATTCATTCCCCCTCACTCATTTTGTTCAAACCGAGTTAAAGAAAAACAAGAATAAGACCAAGACCAAGAATAAGAATAAGATTTTTGCGCACTTTTTCGTTAAATTTTCCTTGTCTACCCCTTCCAGGAGTACATATAAGCTGGCTGCTCAACAGTTGCGCCTGGCACCAGATCTTGCCGCTCTTTCGGCACAAAAACATTCTGTATCGAGCTCCACCAAAGCAGCGTATTCATCGGGCTAAACAAAAAAGTATAGGGCTGCTCATCGTACAGCACACCGTGCAGCTCATTAAAGAGCTTGCGCCTCACCTCTTTATCCTTTTCAAATTGCAGCTGTTCGATTAATTGGTCCACCTGCTTATTTTGAAAGCCTATCATGTTGGATGACCCCTTCACCAATGCACCTTCCGAGTGCCAAAGCTGTCTGGGGTCTTCTGGAGGGGCACCCAAGCTCCATGCAAGGTAAAGCGCATCAAAGTTTTTTTCTTCAAAAGCCGATGAGAGATCAGCAAGGTCAAGACCATTTAGGCGGCATTCTATACCAATGTCCTTTAGCGACTGGGCGATCTGCTCGCAGTTAATTTTGGAAATTGGATTTTTTACAAAGTAGTTCATCACAAAGCTAAAGGTTTCGCCATCTTTATGCAAGACACCATCTCCCACAGAGTCATACCAGCCCTCTTCGGCAAGCAAAAGCTTTGCGCGATCAGGATCAAAAGGATAGGCTGCAAGAGTTGCATCATTTTCGGGCGATCCATAAAAAAATGGGCCCGTTATCGCTACGCCCTGGCTGGTAAAAACGACAAAGTGCTGGGCTTTTTGTTAAACTTTGGTGCGCTCGGTGTCGTGCTGAATAACGCTCAAGGAGAACAATCGGGGCTTGTAGTTACCTTGGCTCCTATTATCGACATCGCGCGAAAGGTATTTGCCAATATAGATAACGTTGACGCTCTTCTTACCCCCAGTGTAGAGGAAATAGCAGCCTTTGAGGCTGCTACGAAGAAAACTCATGCTAACGACAAAAAAGAATTTGCCTACTGGCTGTTAGCAAGGCGCGCACTTGATATTGTCTCGGACGATCAATGGAAAAAGGCCGTTCCCATCGTTAAAAAAGAGGCAGCCGCCACACTGCTGATGAAGCTCTATGAGACGGCTCATGCTACGCAGGCTGTTCTTAAGAATAAGTCTGCAAGCGGAGCTAATGAGGTCCAAAAGCAAAAAGATCTTACACAATTTGTAGATACCTATTTTGTAAAAAACATTCAGGAGCTGCTGGTGCAGCTGGGAGGAGCTTCCGAACCACTCGCAAAAACTCTGCCAGTAATTTTAGATACACTGATAAAGCAAAGCTTAGCTGAGCCCGGTGTGATTGGTGAGGCTCGAAATTCTGCTCTTGAGCAGGTAATCTACACTGTTATGGGCAAGCTCCTAACTGATGCCAAGACACCTGTGGAGAAGGTTCGCGAGATTGTTGCATGCTATAATGAAGGTAATAATGAAGCGGTAGCGCGCATGCTACTAAAAGAAGCGCTTCCAGAAGAGCTTGCTGCAACACCTCTTGGACGTGTCCTTGTCAACGAAGCGGCACCTATTGCCATAGGAATACTCTTAAATGATATCCGCGCAAGCCAAAAGGTGATCCAGCAGAAGGGCGAAGAGGCCAAAAGCTATGTCAATCGGATCGATGAGTACAGCATGAAGCCATTTGTTGAGGGGATGCTTCAGGCTCTTGATGGCACCCTTGATGAGATGGCTCATGACCCAAAAAAGCTTTCAGAGATGCTTCCAGACTATATGGATGGATTGATAAAAGGTGTATTCAAAGACAGCGCGCTTATGCCTATTATCAAAGAGGCATCGCACACAGCCATCTACATTGTCCTTCAGCAGGTGCTTACCCCAAAAGAGGGCCAGTCGATACAGGACCGGGTAGCTGAAGTAGCGGCAGAGCTTATAGCGATTTACGATAGCAATAATCCAAAGGAGTCGGCAGCAAAGTGGCTAAAGCTTTTACTACCTGAGGCGACTTTGAAAGCGCTACTACCTGAATTTCTGAAAAAATCTATTACGCATGAAAAGCTTGTGGAGTGGTTTTTTGAGCCCTATGCTAAGCAGATCGTTAACGTTACGAAGGCGATGCATGCTGAAAATGCTATTAAGCCTTCAGACAATGTTGCAAAAGCACAAAAGTTTGTTCAAAGCCAGCTGCAAGGAGCAGATTTACTAGGCTTTGGCGGCGCTGTAGCTGATATCCAAAAGAAACTGCTCGATCCAACAGCGCTGCCAGAGATGCAGAGCTATCTGAATGCAGCTGTCGGCCATGTCACACGAACATTAGAAAAACAGCAGTTATTGGACCCTAGGTTTTTAAGTAATGCACTTATTGCAGCTCTTCCTGCTATGGATACACCAATTGATGGTATGCCAGATGACATAGCACCTCTTGCGACTGAAAAGCTACTTGCGAAACTTTTTCCGGGCGGACAAGCAGAACTGCCTATTCCAGAAGTTGCACAAGCTGCGGTGTGGAAAAAGTTAACGGAAGCGATTCAGGGCCTTTTTACAGACCTTACTACTGCCGACAGGCGAACACTCTTTATGCTCGATCGCCTAGTACCGCTTGCAACAGATGATCAAAACAAAATCAAAACAGATCTTAAACTCGTAGGCGAATTGCGTTCTCGAATTATTGATGGAACTTTAAACAGCAATGATCGAAAACAGGTTGAAAAGCTCTTTAAGAAGGCCTTTGTTCAAACCGCCGTGCATCAGGTAGATGTGGCCATAAAAAAAGAAAAGCTCTGGGGACCCTTTAAATGGATTAAAGCAGTAGTTGTTAAAGCCGTAACCTATCTTGTGGTGCGCTTTAACTTTCAAAACCGGATCTACAACTTTATATCGAATAAAGAAAATGACGAAAAATTCCGTCGCCTAATCTGGTCGCTCGTCACCTATACACCAACAACTCTTGCCGACGACACGCAAGAAGAGCTGAAAAAGCAGCTAAAAGCCACATTAAAGAGTACCAACACAGCCCCGCCGCTCCTTCGAGGCATCCTCTCCAAATACATAGGCGAGGGCCTCAACAACAAAAATATTTTAGATTTAATCTAATAGAACTTTAATTTTTGCAAGCGCCTCTTCCATGGCCGGAAGGGGTATGTGAGCGACAAATTTTGCCTTGCGAGCTTTCCAATCGAGTGAACGCATCTGATCTGTTAAAATAGCGCCGTGGATCTCTTCATTTTCAATAATTACTTCAAAGGGATAGCCCTTTATCTGACTGGTTATTGGCATAAATAAACCCAAACCAGTCTTTTGATTGTAGGAATAGGGTGAAATTGTTAAGGCGGGTCTTCGCTTTTGTATTTCTTTGCCAGCTTGAGGATCAAATTCAAGCCATACGATATCGCCTCGTTTAGGAATGTAAGAAGTTACCATTCTTCTTTTCCTGTTTGAGTATCTTCGAGCGCAAGATGGTGACGATTTTGAGGGGTGATAGCGCTAAGCATCATATCAAGATCATACTTTGGTGTTTGCACAACAAGTCTGCCCTTTTCAATCTCAAGTATCACAGAACTACCAGCGTGTAGATTCAGCTTTTTTGCCAGCTGTGCAGGAATTCGCACCCCTAAGCTATTACCCCATTTTTGTATGTGAGAGAACATAGATACCCCTCTTTGTTGTGTATATCCATAGTATATACTTAAAGGAGTTTATTTGTCAAGAGCGGGCTAACCAAATAATCTTTTTAACAAGCCAGGTTTGGTAGAGGCATTCTGCCATTCTGTTAAGGCTTCGGTGGCAGTTGGGCGTTTGGTGGGATCTTCTGAGAGCATTTTTTTGAGAAGGGTGTCGTAGGCATCATTTTTCCACGGTATTTGCTCTAATGTTCCATAGCGTATCGCTACAAGGGTTCTTGCTGCAGAATAGATATCCTGAGATGGGGCTGGGCGAGCATTTCTCCTGCATTCTGGAGCGTAATAACCTTCGGTGCCTGCACCAGCTATATCTTGTCCTTTTTTTGCCATAAGGCCAAAGTCTGTTACGTATACCTTCTGGGCGTCTTTACTGAGTAATAGATTGTCAGGTTTTATGTCTCTATGGACAAGTCCAAGTTTTTCTATATCTTGGAGATATTCAAAAAGAACCGGTCCTGTGCGTGTAAAGAGCGCCTCTTTTTCTTCTGCAGAGGCTTTTTTCCAGTACTCAAGGCCGTCGAACAAGTTTTCACAAAAAAGGCTTTTATTTGGTACATAAGAATAGAGAAGTGGAATGTGGCGCACCTTTGCATCCTGCTGGTCGTTCCAGTAATTTATCTCAGAATCAAACATGCCTGGGACTATGTTACTTTGATCAAATTCAAGGCATGCAACGTCTTTGACAGCTGCCATTGTGCCCGTTAGCCGATACGTTTTAAAGCCGCCAGCAATATCATCTGCTTTTCTGTACTTAAGGGCAACTTCGATGGTGCCCTTTTCGTTTAGGAAATAGATCTTGTAAAGTCCAGAGTCACCAATAGGAATATCAATTTTTGTAGGTAGTTCGGGTTGATAGTGTGCTTTTACAGCTTCTTCAAGAACAGTTTGTGGAACTTTTGTGAACAGCTCACCCAACACCTTTACCTGTATGTCTCTTGCTGAATACTGGTCTGCAACGAGTGTTAAGGCAGTGACTTTATCCTCAAGACCACCAGCAAATAGCTCTCCGAGTGTTTGTAGGCTTCTTGTGCCCGAATCGGTATAGCCAATAGCGATTGCTTTGCTATAGAGATCTGTTAGCACCTGATAGCAGGTATCTTTGTCGTTACTGATGATACCATCAGCAAGGGTTGAATCCATTCCGAGCTTTTGTAGAGCTTCTGTCAGCTGCTTTTGCTTTTCTTCTTTGTAGTCAGGCACGCTGTCTAGGATTCTCATTCGAATATCGTTTACTTTTGAGGCGACGTTATCGTTCTTTAGTCGTGATTGCACCTCTTCAATGTGTGTAATAACGGTAGGTGCATTTTCAAGAGTGGGCGAGTCGAGCCCAGAGTTAACTATAAACCTAATCTGCTCCAGGCCAACATTTTGAATTAGCTTTCGGAGGGCAAAAAAATTGCTAAATCGTGAAGATGGATTAAAACCAAGGAGCGAAACGGCAGTATCGTATGTGCCGCTCTTTTTTAGAGCCTTTACATAGTTCCATGTTTTGAAGAATGGAAATCGCTCTCCAGATGCTTTAGATGGCACAATTTTTTTGTGCAACTGATTGCCATTTTTGGATTGCTTGGGAACAGGCTGATGCTGTTCGGGCGTTCTACTGCTGGAGCTTGGACTAATCATAAAGCCTACCATGTATTTAATATTTGCATACATAATATATGTAATTTAAATAAACAGAAAAATAGCAGAAGATTGAGTGTAAGGATGAGCTAATGCACACCATTCAGGTGTGCATTATATTCTTAGTAGGCGGTGATGGTGCCGACTTCGAGGAGTTCTACGGGGGTGCCATCGAGCGTTTTTGGTAGCTTTGCTGCAAGGGCTGCGGACTGCTTTTCTACGAGAAAGACTATGGCTGCCTTTTGAGTGTCCTCTGAAGAGACTTTCAAGGCATGGCCTATAACACCGGGTATTGTAAGGTAGCTATCAGCATGTTTTTCCTGCACAGTTAGTGCCTTTGCAAAGCTGTCGGCGGTCAGTTTTTCAAACTGGGTGCTTTCTGAGAGGGTGGTTGGTGTGCCGACCATGCTTACCTGCAGGGCTGTGAGCACGCTCTGGATTGGATTTGCCACGGCAATTGAAGAACTGCCTGCAAAAAGAAGCCCGATGGGTCTTGGTTTGACGGAGATGTTTTCTACCATCAGCGAACCTGAGTCGCCCGGTCTTATAAAGCTGCCTGGAGTAACCAAGATTTGATTTCTGAACGTAGTGACATAGCTAGATCCCGCACATTCTTTGCTATAACCTACAGAGACAGTTGCGTTAAGAGCCGATACTTGCCCGGTGGTAAGACCAGAAGTTCTTCCGCTCTTTTTTACCTTTTGTCCTACAAAAGCGGCTCTAGGTGTACTTGAAATAAGGCCAATATCCAAAATGCTTCCTTGGCTGTTTACCATGCTAGAGGTTGTTTTTGCGATGGCCGCATCAACAGATGTGGTGCCATTTGGCACAAGTTTAATCCAGCGCTCGAGTGTGGCAACATAGTCTGCGGGCCTCTTCTGGCAGTTTATGTCGACATAGCCGGGTTGATTTATTGGATCGCCCTTAGCTGACACTTTGCCATTACCGCCTGCAGCGGTATCGCCGGCAAAGACGTGTGTATTGCTTAAGATGTAGATGCCGTTTGAATCCTTTACCAAAGATCCAAGGGTTCCGCTGATGTATAGGAAGTCCAAGCTACT
>JAFEGT010000053.1 GCA_018239765.1 Verrucomicrobiota bacterium | reverse complement strand
GCAACAGCTTGAAGAATATTTGGGTTTTTTTGCCAGTTGGGAATAGACTGAAATATCGCAATAGCCTCATCAAATCTACCTGCATTGGTTAAGAGGTGACCTACCTGTTTTGTCCAGCGATTTTTTTCGGTTTCGTCTCGAGCTTTTCTAATCTCGGCTCGTGCAACTAAGATTGCATCATCATAATGGCCGCGTACAATGAAACTGTCGATTTTCCTTTCTACTTCAGTTTTAGGTTGAGGTCCGGTGTAGGGTTTTAGCGGCATCATCTCTTGCCATGGTGAATCACTCCAAGTTGTTTTACCTACATTCATTGTAATTACCTCGATTTTAGGGCGTATAGAGTAATTGAAGGGATGCTTTTAAATCAAATGAGTTGCCTCGAATGTGGAATTTTGGTAAAAAGTGCCATCCAAAATAATAGGAGGATATATGACTGCTGCATGTAAGGTTGGAATTGAGACTTTTGATACTGCATTTAAATACTGGATGTGTGAGAGTTCTCGCTGTATTAACCAAAATAGCACTTTAATTAATGTTACAAGTCCAGAATGGACTCAGTATAATAGTACACTTTGCGCCGCTGCTGAAAGCTGCAAAAAAGTGTGTGAAATAAGCGGCGAATTTCTATCGTGTGTTACCAAGACTTTTTGTGAAGGTGCAAATTCTACAGTAAAGGCAGTTGCCGAAACTGTCTATACTATCCACAAAGAAACAGATCAAGCCACTGCTGCAGCAATGTTGCCAGTTGCTCTTGTTGTGTCTGCTGCTGGCTTTAGTACAAGCATTATAATAGACCGCTGCGCACCCAAAAATCGTGTTTTTACTGTTTTATCGACTGTTTCAGCCTATGTTGGAATGGTTGGCGGGTTGGGTGCTGCCTACTACGGATCACGACTAGGCTAAAAACCTGAGTTTTGGGTTTTTCTTGTTGATATTCAGGATCTTTCGGTCATCTTGCGAGTTTTTTCGCCTCGCGCTTAGGCTTAGTCTATGAGCATAGGCGAAAAAATCGCAATATGAGCCTAAATCTCTTTGAATCTCAATGGAGAAAAAACCAAAACTCAGATTAAAAAGGTTTGTGAAAGGTGCCGGGGTCAATGGTGTCAACTTAAGGTTTTTTCTTGATCTCGATCTCGAACTTGATCAACACTATTGGTTTAATCTGTTTAGTTCTTGCAAAAACTGATTACTAGAAATACTTGTTGCTGCACCATTGGTCTGAGCTAAAAAAGAAATGCATCTCCTTTCGCCATATTCATCATCTTTGGGGCGTATTACGACACCGAATACTAAAGATTCAGAGTGCCCAAATATCGGCGTATCGCCTACTGCTTCAATCACATGATCCGGAAATTGTGATTGCAACTCCTTCATCACATTTTGGGCTGCCTCTTTGGGACTATTCGCTGTCCCTGGATCTCTTCCGTGATTTCTATACTCAGATTCCCGACGATTTTCCCACTCAGCTCGACTCAGAGTATTTTCAGTTGTAAACTTTGGCGCATTGTTAGGCTCTGCAGCTCGTTGAGAAGCTACTTGTTGAGTTGGTGCGTTTTGCTGCTGTTGCTGAAGGGCGTTAACCTTCTCCTGTTTGCCGGTCTGGCTACTAAAGGCATACTTAATTGCGCTGAGAACAGCCTTTGGTGTCGACATTGTTTCATTCTTGCAGGCATTAAAGTATTCACGAACGTTCATACTTACACCGCCTGCCTGCCCTATCTGGTCAGGAGTACGTGGTCCACCTATTTGCATACTCATATTACAACCCTCCCTTTATGATTTGCGGCATGCACTCTAAAGCTGTGGCCACATCTTCTTTGATTGCTTCACTTTCCTTGTGCTGCTCAAGGAGTTTTATAACGGTGTCAAAGTCGTGGATTTCTGCCGCAATACGAATAAGCACCCGAAAAGGCGCAAAATCTGTTGGATTAACCTCAATAGCCTTTTGGAGTGCACGGCCTGCTTCTATCCAGTCCTGCTTAGCCTCATAGGCAAGCCCGAGTCCTAGCCAAAAGGGCGATACCTCCGGCGCAATGTGTGTGAGCAGAATAAATGCATTGACCGTTTCATCAAGCATCTTGTCATCGTAGAGTTTTTTTGCAATGAGGTAAAAGCCTAGCAGGCTCTGTTCTGAGCAACCAACTAAAGTTATGCCATTGTCTCCACCTTTTGAGGGATCGGCAAGCAGCGCCAAAGCCTCATCTTTGATCGTAAAGGCGCTGAGAGGTAGAGGTTCACTTAAGTCCTCAAGAGTAAGAGTGCTCTCTTTACTAAGCTTTTGTATTTCTTCAAACAGTGCCTGATAGCCCTCTCTAATAGTTGCTTTATTCTTTTCGATAGTTTCGGGATCAAGTTCAATCATTTTTTTGTTTACTGCTGCTTTTTGGCGCGCGGGACTTGTGACTGAAGGTTGCAGACTCATTTGTGGGCTTCCCGTCCGGGTTTGCTCCAGCTGCCTTAGAATAAGATCCATATCGTCACGAATATCCGATGGCATACCTCTCACTCCTTCTGCTTTACCTTATTGTACTGCTTTTTAATGGGGTGTGTCAAATATTTATTTTATCTAGAGGGGCCCGGGATTAAGGCTATGGCTGGGATTGAACATCTCAAAACGGGGTCTGGTCCGACACAATGACACTTCGCATCTGTCGGTCAACTGTCATTGTGTCAGGCCTGACCCCGTGACCCCGTGACCCCGTGACCCCGGACCCCGTGACCCCGTTTTCCGTTTTTAGGTTAAAAAGGTTTGGGTAAAGGCGTTGTTGTAGAAGACTTTGTGCAGGGTAAGGCCGTGAGCCGGAGCTGTGATACCAGCATCGGCGCGGGCGCCTTCGGTAAGAAGCTTTGCAACAGCGCCTGGTGAAAGCTTACCAAGCCCTACATAGACAAGTGTGCCCACAATGTTGCGGCACATTTTGTAGAGAAAATTATTTCCCGAAACTTTAATTTCAAGAATGTCTGGGGTTACATCATCAAAATCGATGCTGTAGATCGTCCTGACTGTGTCGTTATAGTCGTTACCTTTACGATGGTTGCGTAGGGCGATAAAGTCATGCTCGCCGATCATCACATGGGCAGCCGTGGTCATGCGTTCGCGCTCGAGTGGCTCTGGCACATGCCAATGTGTAAAGCGCAAGTGCGGTAGCAGAACTGGCCCCGTATAGATGCGGTAGATATACTGCTTAGCTTTAGCTGATAGCGTAGCGTGAAAGTCATCTTCAGCTACGGCTGCAGTCAGTACTCGAATATCAGAGGGCAGTAGGCAGTTAAGACTGTGCTGCAGCTTATCAAGATCTATATCTTTTTTTAGTATAAAATTGATAATCTGTGCTTCAGCATGGACGCCGCGGTCGGTTCTACTTGCAGCTTGAATAGGGGTAGGCTGCTGCAAAATTTCTTCCAGCGTGCTCTGGACCACATATTCAACACTTGGCTGAACAGGATCAAGGTTAGTTTTTTGCCAGCCTAGATAGCGGGTGCCATCGTAGGCGAGCGTCATAATGATGTTTTTCATTGATTAAAAAGCATAATCACGCCGGCAGCAAGGCGCTGCACGGATATAAGCACAAGCACCATACCCATGAGCTTTTCGCAGGCAGTAATACCGCTTGTTCCCAAGAGGCCAATAATACGCTTTGAGTTAATCAGGATAATGCTTGAGGCAAGCCACGCAATTAAGATGGCGCCAATCATCGGCATGATGAACACTTCAGTTTCTGCGTAGAGCATGATCGTAGCAAGAAGGGCAGGTCCTGCAACAAGAGGAATTGCCATAGGTACAATAAAGGGCTCGCCCTCCATATTTTGTACCTCATCATCTGGGTGTGGAAAGATGATCTTTATAGCTACAAGAAAGAGAATAAGTCCCGATGCTAAGTAAACTGTCGTGTTTGAAATAGCAAGCACCGAAAAGATCACTTCGCCAAGGGCTGCAAAGCCAAGCATAAAGGCAAGAGCGATAAACATCTCGCGCCAGATAATATAGGTTTGTCGTCTTGGTTCAATACCTTCTAAGCAGCGCAAGAAAGCCTTTACATGGCCGATTGGGTCCATGATAAGAAAGAGTATAAGTGTTAAGGTGAGAAGGGTCATAGTTAGTGAAACTCCTTAATAAACATGGTAAAGCCTTTTACAAAAATCTCTGTGGAAATCATCGCTAAAATCATCCCCATAAGCTGCTCAAGTGCGATAAGGCCGCGCTTTCCTAAAATCTTTTGAAGGTAGGCAGAACTTGTGATAACAGCCGTTACGCCAATCCAGGCAATTATAATAGCGGTCAGCACAGTAAAGGTATTTTGCGTTTCAGCAGAATAGTACATGATTGTTGAGAGAACGCCGCCACCTGAGATAAGGGGTATAGCGATAGGTACAATAAAGGGCTCTTGGGCTACACGGTCTTTACCGTTAGTAGCTTTTGGCGGAAAGATCATGCCAAGGGCAATTAAGAGAAGAACTGTACCGCCAGCAAGGCTTATAGCGTAGGGCTTAATCTGAATAAGTTGAAAAAACTTTTCACCAACAAACAGGTAGAAAAGCGCAAGGATAAAGGAAAAAATAGATTCTCTAAACAGAATCACCCGCTGACGTTTAAAGTCAAAGTCTTTGACTATAGAGACGCATGCAGGAGCATTACCTATTGGGTTTGCTACAAAAAAAAGTGCGAATGCAATTTGCCAAATGGACATGTGTTACCTTTTATTTGTCAGTATATCTATTTTGGTAATATTTTGTATTGCCTGTTCTACAGTTGCTCGTGTGGCAAAGCCGCTTATGCGTATAAAGCCTTCTCCAGCTGGTCCAAAGCCCGATCCTGGAGTTGTGACTATGTTGGCCTGTTCAAGCAGCATGTCAAAGGTTTGCCAAGAAGTGAGGCCTTTTAAGCGAGCCCAAAGGTAGGGTGAATGTTCGCCGCCATAGGTTTCAAAGCCATGTTCTTTAACAGC
Organism: Verrucomicrobiota bacterium; assembly: GCA_018239765.1. Lineage (GTDB taxonomy): Bacteria > Chlamydiota > Chlamydiia > Chlamydiales > FEN-1388 > SZAS-7. The sequence continues at coordinate 3,752 of JAFEGT010000053.1, read as the reverse complement.
CTTTGCAAGCATTTTTGTATTTTCAAGATAAAAGGCAACTTGAGCTTGCACCTCTTTAATACCTTCCTGAGAAAGGCAGGCAATGCCCCCTTTTTGGGAGAGGATAGATGCTCCGTTAAAGAATGTGCCGTTGATGCGCATCCAGTCACTTTTGAGTCTGTTTGCTTCTGGCACAACCGTCCAGCCAAGACGCACGCCGCTAAAGCCAGCAATCTTTGAAAAGGAGCCAACTTCAATTGCGACCTCTTTTGCTCCGTCGATTTCGTAGATGCTTTTGGGGTAATCTCCCTGCACATAAAAGCTGTAGGCAGTGTCGAAGACAATCAAAATATGGTGCTTGCGTGCATAGTCTACAATCTGTTCAAGCTGAGTGCGTGTAAAGACAGTGCCTGTAGGGTTATTTGGCATGCACAAAAAGAGCACATCGCAGCCTTTTGCGAGGGTAATGTCTGGCACAAAGTTATTTTCTGGTGTGCAGGGCAAAAAGGTGATGTTGCCACCGCGATAAATAAGAGAGCTATCGAGATAGACAGGGTAGGCAGGGTCCTGTAGGGCGATTTTTGCATCGGGACCAAAAAGAAACTGAAGCCTGCCAATATCACACTTAGCACCATCAGATACAAAGATATCATCTGCTGACACTTGGCTGTTATAGACGGTTTTGCTTATTGCTTCACGAAGCTCAGGGATGCCTTGCTCTGGACCGTAGCCAAAGTAGCCTTCTCGTGTGGCGAGATTTTTTGCAGCGAGCTCCATTTGAGAGGCGATGTAGGGGCCGATTGGTTCTGTGGTGTCGCCAATACCTAGACGTATGAGCTTTGCTTCAGGATGTTTTTGTTGGAACTGAAGCGCCTTTTGGCGTATTTCCTGAAAGAGGTAGCGGCTTGGGACTTTTTCAAAGTGGTGGTTGCGGATCATGGGAATTCTCATTTAGCACTACTGTATCATATGTCCTGCAGAAAATTCAATACAGAACAGGATGTGCAAGATCGGCAAAGCCGGCAGGATTAACAGGATAAAAAAATAAACTGTTATTTACCATCCTGCCTATCTTGCCGGCTTTAGCCGATCCTTTATATCCTGTTCTGCATTTTTAGCAGCGTACAGTAGCAGACTCTATGAACTGTTCATAAAGTGCTCGTAATGTGGCCTGTGACTGAGGTGACGCTTGCGTTAATGGCAAACGAAGCCTTCCCGAGTCAAGCTTGGCAAGTTGCATCAGATATTTAATTGGTATGGGGTTGGTCTCAAGCGAGATTGCCTGCATGAGCGGCTTAAGCGCATAGTGCTGGGCTATGCCATTACCTGCAGCTATTGCCTGTACAAACTGCACCACGGCTTCGGGCAGAAGGTTAGAAAGCACTGACATTACGCCAACTGCACCAATAGACATCATCGGCAAGGTTATTGGATCATCGCCGGAAATAAGGGTGAAGTTTGGTTTTTTATTGCAGATTTTTTCAATAATATCGCCGATCTGCTGGAAGTTTCCGCTACACTCTTTTACCCCGATGATGTTGGGCAGTTCTGCGATGCGCATAAGGGTAGAGACTTCAAGGTTTACACTGCAGCGACCGGGAATATTGTAGACGCATATGGGAAGGTTGATGGCCTTTGCAATAGCTTCAAAGTGTAAATAGAGCCCTTCCTGCATTGGTTTGTTGAGGTATGGGACAATAATCTGAATTGCATCAGCGCCAAGATCTTCGGCACGTTTTGCCATCTCGATCGATTTTTTGGTAGAAGGGGAGCCGCAGCCAACCATGATTGGGAGTTTGCCTTTAAGCTGTTTTACGGTGTGGCTGATAAGAAGGTCTCGTTCGGAATCGTCAATTGTTGCAGGCTCACCAGTGGTTCCCAAAAGTACCACAGAGTTCACTTTTGCCTGGTATTGCATATCGAGTAGGCGGCTGAGCGTGTCGAGGCAGATTTTGTTCGCTTCATTAAAAGGTGTGATGAGGGCTGTATGTACGCCGTGGAGTGTAAATGTCATTTTGGTTTCCTAGAAATTTTTTCTTCAATCATGTCTTCGAGAGTGTAGAAGCCCTTTTTGTCGATAAGCCAGTAGGCAGCTTCTAATGCACCTTGCGCAAATCCTTCGCGGTTTCTTGCACGGTGGGTGAGTTGAACAGTGTCCACAGTTGAATCAAAGATCACTTCGTGCGTGCCCGGATGATATCCTGAGCGGTAAGAGGCGAGGTGAACCTGTTCTGATTCTAAACCCTTTGACTTGGCAAGATCATGTGTGAGCGTACGGTGCGGATAGTGCTCCATAAGCGCTGCTGCCAATGCGATAGCGGTGCCTGAGGGGGCATCTTGCTTTTGGCGATGGTGCATCTCCATCATGCCCACATCATACTGTTGAAAGGGTGCAAAGAGGTGCGATGCGTAGGAAACAAGCCGTGCAAAGAGCGCGACACCGAGTGAAAAGTTGGGCGAGTAGAGTAGCGCTGCGTGATGATCATGAACAAGCTTACGTAGCTCTTTTTCCTGTTTTTCCCAGCCTGTGGTGCCAACAACAATAGGCTTTTTAGCTTTAATAAGAGGTTGAAGTCGCTCGACAATATCACGTGGGGTCGAAAAATCGATGGCGATATCGCACGATTCAATAGCTTCGTCTGTTAGGCTGTTGTAGCATACAACCTCACCAAAAACAGCTCGAGGTGCAACGATGCCAGAAATGGCAACGTCATAGCGGGGCGCAAGCTCAGCAATGAGCTTTCCCATTTTTCCATATCCGATCAACAAGGCACGTATCATAGGGGGTATTCCATTAGGTAATCTCACTTTAGCATTTTTCTGATTTGCGGTAAAAACAGTATTTGTTTTAGTCTGTTTGCATGTTTCAGTTTCTATTTTTATTTATAGTTTTTTCTGTGTCGCTCAACGCAACTGTCGTGGTCATTACAGGTGCATCACGGGGTATTGGCTTTGCGATTGCAGATAGGCTTGCTCAGTCAGGCTATACTGTATATGCTGGCAAACGTTCCACATCGACTCTTAAAAATCTCCAGCCGCTTGCTGAGAAGTATTCAAACGTTCATCTCATCGATATCGATGTAACCAAGCAGGACGAAATAGATCTCGCCATAAAGACTATTATCGATAACGAAGGCAGGATCGATGTTCTTGTGAACAACGCTGGCATCGAATACTGGGGATCAATTGAAAATATCTCGATAGAAGAGGCTCAAAAGCTCTTTGACGTAAACTACTTTGGTCCTACACGTATGTGTCAGGCAGTGCTGCCGATTATGCGTAAGCAAATGGCAGGTAGAATCATTCAGATTGGTTCTCGAGGTGGTTTTAGGCCTGTGCCATCATTGTCAGTCTATTCTGCAACAAAATTTGCCCTTGAGGGTATATCAGAAACCATGGCTGTAACTCTTAAGCCGTGGAATATCTTGGTATCGCTGATCGAGCCGGGCCCTGTAAAAACTGAGTTAGACTTTGAAGCTCCCTATGGATCTCACCTTGCAAAAGACGAGGATCCCTATGCCGAAATTTTTGACCGCGTCGGACTTTTGGATCCCAATAGCCCAATCGCGCAAGAGCCCGAAGAGATAGCCTGCATTGTTCAAGATGCTATAGAGGCTAGATGCCCACTTTTTCGCTACCAGACCACCGATATGATCCGTCGCCAGGCGGGCTTTCGTATGGTTGACATTACAGGCCTATCCCACGTCGAAGAGTGGAATAAGATCCTCTTTAAAAACGACAGCGTCCAACCTCCCTGCGGCTGCACCAAATAG
>JAFEGT010000052.1:40402-45368 GCA_018239765.1 Verrucomicrobiota bacterium | reverse complement strand
AATGCCTGGTGATAACGTTGAAGTGGTGTGCTCACTTCTTCAGCCTATCGCTATGGAAAACGGTATGCGCTTTGCGATCCGTGAAGGTGGCCGCACAATTGGTGCTGGAACTGTATCGCAAATTATCGAATAGATAATAACCACAGAGTCACTGAGCTCACAGAGAAAAATGAGAAAAAGAGAAAGTATTTCTCTCGCTCTCAAAGAGTTCTCAGTGTGCTCAGTGACTCAGTGGTGAATTTTGGGTGTGTAGCTCAGCTGGCTAGAGCAGCGATCTCCAAAGTCGCCGGTCGGGGGTTCGAATCCCTCCGCACTCGTTTTAAGTCTGTGGAATATTACCACAGAGTCACTGAGATCAGTGAGAAAAAAGAGAAAAAGAGAAAGCAAAATTTCTCCTTATCTCAACCCTCTCTGTGTGCTCAGTGTCTCAGTGGTGAAAACATAAAAAAGTGATGAATAACCTATGACAACTAGCAGCGGACATATGAGTTTAAGTCAGAAGCAAGAAGGAGCGGGTCGCGCCCCTGCTCAGCCTGTGAAAAAAGCGTACGAGTATTTCGAAGAAATTAAGGCTGAATTTGGCAGAATTTCATGGACCGAAGGCGGCGAAGTTCTTTCCTACGCCAAAATTGTTGTCGGCACTACCTTTGTATTTGGTATGCTTATATACGTAACTGATCTTGTGATTCACCGCATGCTTGGGGGCTTAGACGCTCTATTCAAGCTTATTGCAGGTTAGAAAAGAGGGCATAAATGCATAAGTGGTATGTAGTTCAAGTTTTATCATCTCAGGAAAAGAAGGCTAGAAAAGCCCTCGAAGAGAACCGTCAGGCCCATGGCATGCTGGATCTTATTGAGCGCGTAGTTCTTCCTACTGAGAATGTGTCCGAGGTAAAGCGCGGCCAACAGCGCATCGTAGAAAAGCGTCTATGGCCTGGCTATCTGCTCGTTCGTATGACTTTGAACGAAGATTCATGGATGTATGTAAAAAATACCTCCGGTGTGGTAGACTTTTTGGGCGGCGAAAAACCCAACGAGCTTACGGAAGAAGAAGTGGGCGAACTGCTTAAAGATATCGAAGACCGTAAGTCCAAGGTAAGCCAGAAGCATAAGTTTGAGGCAGGCGACAAGGTAAAAATTACCGATGGCGTATTTGTCAACTTTATTGGCTCTGTTGTTGAAGTATTCCCAGATCGTGGCAGATTAAGCGTCTTGGTATCCATCTTTGGACGCGATACTCGTGTTGATGATCTTGAATTCTGGCAAGTAGAGCAGGCTCAGGAAGAAGCAAGCGCAGGCTAAAAATTAATTGAATTAAGTAAGAGAAGTACAATGTCAAAGAAAATTGTAAAAGTAATTAAGTTGCAAATACCAGCTGGTAAAGCAAACCCAGCTCCGCCAATCGGTCCTGCACTCGGTGCTGCCGGCGTAAACATCATGGCGTTCTGTAAAGAGTTTAACGCTAAGACGCAAGATAAAGCCGGTGATACACTCCCAGTGGAGATCACAGTTTATCAGGACAAAAGCTTTACCTTTATTACCAAGAGGCCGCCAGCTTCTGAGATGGTAAAAAAGAAAACTGGTGTTGCAAAAGGTTCGGGCGTTCCTAACCGTGAAAAGGTAGGAAAGCTCAAAAAGTCTGATCTTCGCAAAATTGCTGAAGACAAGATGCAGGATATGAATGCTGCAAGTGTAGAAGCTGCTATGCAAACAATAGCAGGAACAGCCCGCTCAATGGGCATAGATATAGTGGACTAATAAATGAGTCGATTAACCAAAAGAAATCGGGAGATAGCCAAGAAGGTTGACAAAGAAAAATTGTACAGCCTCGAAGAAGCTATCGCATTATTGAAAGCATGCCCTCCGGTCAAATTTGACCAGTCGGTTGAAATTGCTTTCAAACTGGGGGTCGACTCCCGTAAATCAGACCAAAACGTTCGTGGAACTGTTTCACTACCGAGTGGTACAGGTAAAAAAACGAGAGTTTTAGTGCTTGCAAAAGGCGATAAGCTGAAAGAAGCTACCGCTGCAGGTGCAGATTACGCGGGAAGTGACGACCTTATTGAAAAAATTAATTCCGGCTGGACGGACTTTGATGCCGTAGTTGCCACACCTGATATGATGAGGGAAGTGGGTAAACTCGGTAAAGTTCTTGGTCCAAGAGGATTAATGCCAACGCCAAAAGCAGGAACTGTAACTACAGATATCGCTAAGGCAGTACAAGAAATTAAAGGCGGTAAAATTGAGTTTAAAACTGACCGTTACGGCATTGTAAATGCTGCAATGGGCAAGCTCTCTTTCTCTGCTGAAAATCTCGTAGCAAACTTTCGCGCTCTTGCGTCTACTCTGCAAAGATCAAGACCTGCAAGCGTTAAAGGTCAATTTTTTGAAAGCATGTACCTTTCGTCGACGATGGGTCCAGGCCTAAAACTTGACATGCGTGAAATTGACATGGCTCAAAAGGGGTAATAGCATGAAACACGAAAAACAGCTTCTCCTTGATGAGATTCAGGGTCAAATCCAACAGTCTCCGTCTTATTTGATTGCGCAATATGCTAAGCTTTCAGCCAACAAAGCGAACGAGTTTCGCCGTCAAATGGCTAAAATTGGTGTAGATTTTGAAGTAGTTCGTAAGCGAGTACTTGTAAAAGCAGCGGCTCAGGCCGGCATTCCGCTCGATGTAAAATCGCTTCCTGGTCACATTGGCCTTATCGTGCCAAAGAACGACCCGGTAGAAGCTACAAAAGCGGTCCTCCAATATAGCAGCGGCAATGAGAATTGCTTCCAGCTTCTTGGTGGAAGAGTTGAAGGCCTTCATGTTGGCAAAGAAGACATGAAGAGACTTTCTGAACTGCCAACAAAGCCCGAAATGCGAGCTCAGTTCTTGGGACTTCTCGAAGCGCCTCTCGCCCAAACATTGGCGGTTATGGATGCGCTCTTGTCAAGTGTGGTGTACTGCCTTGACAATAAGTCGAAAGAAGCGAGCTAAAAAATTAACATTATATTTTAACTATCAATTGTAAGAGGAAAAACCGTGAGCAAAAATTTAGAACAACTCGCAGAAGAACTTAGCGGCTTGACAGTATTAGACATGTCAAAGCTTAAAGAAATGCTTGAAAACAAGTGGGGCGTAAAAGCTGCTGCTGCTGCACCTGTTGCTATGATGGCAGCACCTGCTGCTGGCGCTGCTGCACCAGCCGCTGCTGAAGCTACAGACTACCAAGTAACACTCGCAGAAGCTGCTGCTGATAAGAAAATCGGCATCATTAAAGTACTTCGCGAACTTACCGGTCTTGGCTTGAAAGAAGCGAAAGAACTTGTTGACGGCGCACCAAAGGAAGTGAAAGCATCATCTCCTAAGAGTGAAGCTGAAGACATGAAGAAAAAGCTCGAAGCTGCAGGCGCTAAAGTTACTCTTAAGGGTCTGTAATACATAAACGTGCCCTTGCCCTTGCCCGTGCCCTTGCCCGATTTATTTCGGGTAAGAGTATACAGCAAGGGCTCTGGTACGTTTCTTTATAGAATACACACTAAGTGGCCTCAACAAAATGTTGAGGCCACTTAGTGTGTCTTTTATCATTTTTGTTTTTTAAGGAGGAAGGATGTTGCGTCAACCACCGCGTCGCATCAGTTTCGCAGAAAAAGAAGATATTCTCGATCTTCCAAACCTGATTGAAGTTCAGATCAAATCATACGACCAATTTTTACAGGCAGAAAACATGCCTGAAGAACGAGAAGTCCTTGGTCTTCAAGAGGTATTTACAGAGATTTTCCCAATTAAGTCTTTCGATGAAAAGACGGTTCTAGAGTACATCTCCTACAGCCTTGGAGTTCCCAAGTACACTCCAGAAGAGTGCATACGTCGTGGTATCTCATATAACGTAACCCTGAAGGTAAAGTTCCGTCTTACAGACGAAACAGGTATCAAAGAAGAAGAAGTCTACATGGGTACAATCCCTGTTATGACTGACAAAGGTACCTTTATTATCAATGGCGCAGAGCGTGTTGTTGTATCGCAGCTTCACCGTTCTCCTGGTATCTGCTTTGAGCAAGAACGCCATATGCGCGGTCAGATCATCTATTCAACACGTATTATTCCGTACCGTGGTAGCTGGCTTGAAGCGGCGTTTGATACAAACGACTGCATTAACGTCTATATCGACCGCAAAAAGCGCAAACGCAAGATCTTGGCTACAACCTTTATCCGCTGCCTTGGTTATTCCTCAAACGCAGACATCATCGAAGAGTTCTTCGAAACTCGCAAGATCAAGATCAAGTCCGAAAAAGACTTTGGTAAGCTTGTAGGTAAAATCCTTGCTCAAGATGTTGTTGACGAAGAGAGCGGCCTTGTCTTTGGTAAAGCTTCAGAAAAGCTCACTACAGCTATGCTTAAGCGTATGGTAGATGCTGGCATCGACCTTATCCGCGTTGCAGAAGATGCTGACGAGACAAGCCCAATCATCAAGATGCTTGCAAAAGATACAACAGATAGCTACGAATCGGCTCTTAAAGAGTTTTATCGCAAGATTCGTCCAGGTGAGCCTGCGACGCTTTCTAACGCACGTGCTGCAATGATGCGCCTCTTCTTTGATCCGAAGCGCTATAACTTAGGTCGCGTTGGTCGCTACAAGATGAACTCTAAGCTTGGCTTTGAGATCAACGACGAAGAGCTCCAGCAAGTTACCCTTCGTAAAGAAGATGTAATTGCAGCGCTTAAGTATTTGATCCGCCTTAAAGCAGGTGATGATACTGTTTCTATCGACGATATCGACCACCTTGGTAACCGTCGTGTACGTTCTGTTGGTGAACTGGTTCAGAACCAGTGCCGCATCGGCCTTGCACGTATGGAAAAAATCATCCGCGAAAGAATGAACCTATTTGACTTTTCGTCAGATACGCTCACTCCTGGTAAAATTGTGTCTGCAAAGGCTCTTTCATCAGTTCTTAAGGACTTCTTTGGAAGATC
>JAFEGT010000052.1:12174-40353 GCA_018239765.1 Verrucomicrobiota bacterium | reverse complement strand
CTTTCAGCGTTAGGACCTGGCGGTCTTAACCGTGATAGAGCAGGCTTTGAAGTGCGCGACGTTCACACAAGCCACTACGGAAGAATCTGCCCGATTGAAACACCAGAAGGTCCGAACATCGGTCTTATCACATCGCTTTCTGCCTTTGCAAAGATCAACGAGTTTGGTTTTATCGAAACGCCATATCGCGTCGTTCGCGATGGTGTGGTAACCGATGAAATCGAATACATGACAGCCGACCAGGAAGAAAACTGTGTTATCGCTCAGGCTACAACGCCGCTTGATAAGCATAAGATGTTCACCGAAGCTATGTGCTGGGGTCGTACAAAAGGCGAAATTTCAGAACTTGAGACCGACAAGGTAACTCACCTTGACATCTCGCCAAAACAGCTTGTGTCTATCGTAACTGGCTTGATTCCGTTCCTTGAACATGATGACGCGAACCGCGCATTGATGGGCTCGAACATGCAACGCCAAGGCGTACCACTTCTTGTACCTGAAGCTCCAGTTGTAGGTACAGGTCTTGAAGCAAGAGCCGCTCGCGACTCTGGTGCTGTTGTTATTGCTGAAGAAGATGGCGAAGTTGAATATGTTGACGGCTTCCAGATCGTAATTTCAAGCAAAGGTAACCGCATGAAGAAGCGTGTCTACCAGCTGAAGAAGTTTTTACGTTCAAACTCCGGAACATGCATTAACCAAACTCCAATCTGCAGCGTAGGCGAAAAGATTAAAGCCGGTGATGTAATTGCCGATGGTCCTGCTACGGAAAATGGCGAACTATCTCTTGGACGTAACGTCCTCGTGGCCTTTATGCCATGGAGAGGCTATAACTTTGAAGATGCTATCTTAGTATCAGAAAAGCTGCTACGTCACGACTACTACACTTCGATTCACATCGAAGAGTTTGAGATTACAGCACGCGAAACAAAGCTTGGTAAGGAAGAGATCACTCGCGATATTCCAAACGTATCTGAGGAAGCGCTACGCAACCTCGGTGAAGATGGTATTATCCGCGTTGGTGCAGAAGTAAAGCCTGGCGATATTCTCTGCGGTAAAATCACACCAAAGTCAGAAACAGAGCTTGCTCCTGAAGAGCGCCTCCTTCGTGCGATCTTTGGTGAAAAAGCAGCAGATGTAAAAGATGCATCCCTACAGGCCCCTCCGGGAACTGAAGGTGTTGTGATGGATGTAAAGGTATTTACGCGTCGCGACAGACTTTCAAAGACCGATGATGAGCTCGTAGAAGAGGCATCACGTCTTAAAGATATACAAAAAGAGTACAAGACTAAGCTTACCCAGATCAAAATGGAAAAGCATGACAGACTTGGTGCGCTTCTTCTTAACGAACCTGCTCCTGGTACTATCGTACACAGAAAAACAGCAGAAGTTATCGTTCAAGAAGGTGCTACAGTTACCCAAGATATCATTGAAGCGCTTGAACAAGAGCTTCTTGAGAACCTGCTCATGCCAGAAAATGACCATTTCCGCGAGCTGCGTAAAACACTTCGCGATGCAGAGCATGCATTAGCACGTCTTGACAACGAATATAAAACAGAGATTGAGTTTACCAAGAAGGGCGACTCAGAGCTAGATCCAGGCGTTATCCGCCAGGTGAAGGTATATGTAGCTTCTAAGCGTAAGCTGCAAGTTGGTGATAAGATGGCAGGTCGCCACGGTAACAAGGGCGTTGTATCGCAAGTTGTTCCTGAAGCTGATATGCCATATCTCGTTACAGGTCAGCCTGTAGAGATGATTTTAAACCCGCTTGGCGTACCTTCTCGTATGAACATGGGACAGCTTCTCGAAACACACCTTGGCTTTGCTGCTAAGAGAAAGGGTATCTATGTAAAGAGCCCTGTGTTTGAAGGTTTCCCTGAGTGGCAGATCTGGAAGATGATGAAAGAGCAAGGCTTACCAGAAGATGGTAAGATGTACCTCTACGACGGCTGTACAGGTGAGCTTTTTGATGCTCCTGTTGTTGTCGGATACATCTACATGCTAAAGCTTAGCCACTTGGTAATCGACAAGATCCACGCCCGTGCAGTTGGTCCCTACTCGCTTGTTACCCAGCAGCCGCTGGGCGGTAAGGCGCAGATGGGTGGTCAGCGCTTTGGTGAAATGGAAGTGTGGGCGCTTGAAGCCTATGGCGCAGCCCACTTATTGCAAGAAATTTTAACAGTAAAATCCGATGACGTATCTGGCCGTACACGTATTTACGAGTCAATCGTCAAGGGTGAGAACCTGTTACAGTCTGGTACCCCAGAGTCCTTTAACGTGTTGATCAAAGAGATGCAAGGTCTATGCCTTGATGTTCGCGCAGAGACCGTTGAAGATCAGCAAAATTTGCCCAATGTAGGATGAGGAGAAAGTAGATGTCAGAAGATGATCTAGATAGCGTAGACAATCTCGAGCAAGATGGTTTAAATGAGCCTTTTGATGATGGCAATTTTGACTCACTCGATGATGAAGATGATATTCCTTTCAAGTCGAATTCGAACTTTGAAGAAGAGTTTGAGCGCGAGCGTCACAGACCAAAAGGCATTCCTGAGGAAGAGTTCCTCACTATGCAGTTTGACAAGCTGAACATCCGCATTGCTGCGGACGACGTCATCCGCAATAACTGGTCTCGTGGCGAAGTTAAAAAGCCTGAAACGATTAACTACCGTACCTTCAAGCCTGAAAAGGGCGGCCTTTTCTGTGAAAAGATCTTTGGCCCGACCAAAGACTGGGAATGTGCCTGTGGTAAGTACAAGAAAATTAAGCACAAGGGCATTGTTTGCGATCGCTGCGGCGTTGAGGTAACTCTTGCTAAGGTTCGTCGTGAGCGCATGGCGCACATCGACCTTGCGGTTCCTGTTGTGCACATTTGGTTCTTTAAAACGACACCATCACGTATTGGCAGCATTTTGGGCTTGTCAACATCTGATCTTGAGCGCGTGATCTATTATGAAGAATATATCGTCATTGACCCAGGTCAAACCGAACTTCAGAAGAAACAGCTGCTTACAGATGTAGAGCTGCGTGAAGCTCAAGAGCGTTGGGGTAAAGATGCGTTTGTTGCTCGTATGGGCGGCGATGCTATTCGTGAGCTTTTAGCTATCGAAGATCTCCACACCTTGCTCATCGACCTCAAAGATAAGCTGCGTAAAACAAAGTCTATGCAGGCTCGTATGAAGCTTGCGAAGCGTTTGAAGATCGTAGAAGGCTTTATCACATCTGGCAACCGTCCTGACTGGATGGTGCTGTCGGCTGTACCGGTAATTCCACCAGATCTACGACCACTCGTACCACTTGATGGTGGCCGCTTTGCAACGTCAGACCTTAACGACCTGTATCGCCGCGTTATCAACCGTAACAACCGTCTAAAAGCTATTTTGAAGCTTAAGACACCAGAAGTTATCGTCAGAAACGAAAAGCGTATGCTTCAGGAAGCGGTAGACGCCCTCTTTGACAATGGCCGCCACGGTCATCCAGTTATGGGCGCAGGTAACCGTCCGCTTAAATCTTTAGCAGAAATGCTTAAAGGTAAGCAGGGACGTTTCCGCCAAAACCTTCTTGGTAAGCGTGTTGACTACTCTGGCCGTTCTGTTATCGTTGTTGGTCCTGAGCTTAAGTTTAACCAGTGCGGTCTGCCAAAAATTATGGCGCTCGAGCTGTTTGAGCCATTTATCATCAAGCGCTTAAAAGAGCTCGGACACGTCTATACGATCCGCTCTGCTAAGAAGAAGATTCAAAGACAAGACCCAGAAGTATGGGATGTACTTGAAGAGGTGATTAAAGGCCATCCGGTGCTCCTAAACCGTGCTCCGACCCTTCACCGTCTTGGTATACAGGCGTTCCAACCTGTGCTTATCGAAGGTAAAGCGATCCGCATCCACCCGCTTGTCTGTACAGCGTTTAACGCGGACTTTGACGGCGACCAGATGGCGGTACACGTACCACTTTCTGTAGAAGCGCAGCTTGAAGCAAAAGTGCTTATGATGGCACCTGACAACATCTTCTTACCATCATCTGGTAAGCCTGTTGCGGTTCCTTCGCAGGATATGACCCTTGGTCTTTACTACCTGATGTGCGATCCTATTTATAACCCGCAAGATCATGGCAAAAAGATTAAGTTCTTCAAGAATCCAGAAGAAGTACTTTTGGCCCTCTATGCTGGCGGAAGCCATAACTGGGAAGCTCTAGCGGCTAAAAAAGATAAGCGCTTCGACTTTACCGGTCGTGGTCTGCACACACATGAAAAAATTAAGCTAAGAACAGAAAATGGCGTTATTGAGACGACTCCAGGTCGCGTACTCTTTAACACTATCGTTCCAAAAGAGCTTGGCTTCCAAAACTATAGCCTTCCGAAGAAGCGCCTTTCTGAGCTTGTGCTTGAATGCTACAAGAAAGTAGGCCTCGAAGGTACAGTGAAGTTTCTTGATAACCTCAAAAACATCGGCTTCTTAGAAGCTACTAAGGCTGCGGTGTCGATGGGTATCTGCGACGTTACTGTTCCAGACACTAAAGAGCAGATTCTTCTGGAAGCTCAAGACAAAGTGGCAATCGTTCGTAAGCAGTACGAAGATGGTATCATCACAGAAGGTGAGAGAAGATCAAAGATCATTACGATTTGGACCGAAGCATCAGATCAGCTTTCAGAAGATCTCTTTGCTAAGCTCAACGCCGTAAAAGATTCGAGACTCAACCCGCTCTTTATGATGATGGACTCTGGTGCTCGCGGTAACAAAACTCAGGTTAAGCAGCTTGGAGCCCTTCGTGGTCTTATGGCAAAACCATCGGGTGAAATTATTGAATCGCCAATTACAGCGAACTTCCGTGAAGGTCTAGGACCTCTTCAGTACTTTACTTCTGCTCACGGTGCCCGTAAGGGTCTTGCCGATACAGCGTTGAAAACTGCTGACTCTGGTTATCTTACACGACGTCTCGTTGACGTGGCTCAAGATGTTATCATTACCGAAGAAGATTGCGGCACCCTTAACGGTATCGAAGTTTCGGCGATTAAGCAAGGTCAGGAAGAACTTCTGCCGCTTAAAGACCGTATCTTTGGCCGTACTGTATGTGACGATATCTACCTGCCTGGCGATAAGACTGTAGTCCTTGCTCATGCTGGCGATATCTTGACAACACAGCAGGCTGAAGCCATCGATAACGCAGGTATTGACACTGTGCGCATGCGCTCAGTTCTTACATGCGAAACTCGCCGCGGCGTATGCTCGAAGTGCTATGGCTTAAACCTTGCTAACGGCAGATGCGTAGGCCAGGGTGAAGCTGTCGGTACTATCGCTGCTCAGTCGATTGGTGAACCAGGTACGCAGCTTACGATGAGAACGTTCCACTTGGGTGGTATTGCGTCTACTGCAGCAACACCAGAACTTCTTTCTACCGAAAGCGGTATCTTGCTCTATCATGATATCCGCACTGTAAAAACGGAAGATGGCGTCTGGGTTTGCTTAAACAAAAATGGTACGCTTAACATCATTAAAGATGAAGGCCGTAGCCTTGATGAGTCACGTAAGCTTCTTTCTCATAAGTCAATCGAGCCGCTTCAGACATTTACTGTTGAACTTGGTACACGTATCTTCTTTGAAGATGGTGCTAAGGTAAAAGTCGGCACAAAGATTGCAGAATGGGAACCGCACAACGTACCTATTATCTGCGACCGCCCAGGTTATGTTAAGTATGAAGACTTGGTGGAAGGTATCTCAACCCAGCGCGATACAAACAGGCAGACAGGTCAGACTGAGCTTGTTGTTAAGCAGCACCGTGGTGAGCTCCATCCACAGATCGCTATCTATGCTGATAAAGAGTTTGAAGAACTTGTGGGAACCTATGCGTTGCCACCGGGTGCTATTATCTCTGTAGCAGAAGGTGATAAAGTTACTGCTGGTAAACTCCTTGCTCGTATCCCACGTGGTGCGATTAAAACTAAGGATATTACTGGTGGTCTTCCACGCGTTGCTGAGCTTTTTGAAGCACGTAAGCCAAAAGATTCAGCAGAAATTGCGAAGATCGACGGCGTTGTGGACTTCCGCGGCGTTCAGAAGAACAAGCGCGTCGTTGTTGTACGCGACGAAGATTCTGGCATGGAAGAAGAGCACCTTATCCCTCACACCAAGCACTTGATCGTCCAGCGTGGTGATCGCGTGGTAAAAGGCCAACAGCTTACTGATGGTCTTGTAATCCCACAAGAGATCCTCGAGATCTGCGGTGTGCGTGAGCTTCAGAAGTACATGGTAAACCAGGTTCAAGAAGTGTATCGTCTCCAGGGTGTGGACATTAACGATAAGCACATTGAGATTATCGTACGTCAGATGCTGAAGAAGATCCGCATTATTGATGCAGGTGACACCGGCTTCCTTTATGGCGAAGAGGTGGATCGTAAAGAGTTTGAGCGTGAGAACATGAAGGTTGCCCGCGAAGGTGGAAAACCTGCTCAAGGTTCACCGCTTATGCTTGGTATTACCAAAGCATCGCTCAGTACCGATTCGTTTATTTCAGCGGCATCCTTCCAAGACACAACACGTGTTCTTACAGATGCAGCATGCGGCGGCAAGACTGACTTCCTCCGCGGCTTTAAGGAGAACGTCATTATGGGTCACATCATTCCGAGTGGAACTGGCTTTGAACGTCACCGCAAGGTGAAGAAGTTCATCGACTCAGAGCATGAGGAAGAGCTCATCTTCGACTTCGAGTCTGTCCCGGCATCAGCCTAAAGACAAAGCCCTAAGGGATTTTATCCCTTAGGGCTTTTTTTTTGACCTTAGACATTTCGATTGGCCGTAGGCCTCTGGAGTGTCGGTGCAGTATGCACCGCTCTCATTCTATGGGTGGTTTATCAGAAAATAAGTTCTAGCCTAATCTGTTTTTCTGCAGCTTTTGAGTAAAGCTCTCGTAAAAGTGAGAGCGGTGCATACTGCACCGGCACTCCAAAGAGCTTCGCTCACCGGTTATACGCCACTTGCGCCAAATGTCCAAACCCAATATTCTCATTCTTGTCCCTTTTAAGAAAACAATAATAAAACTGTGAAAATCGCCTTAGATTTAAACTTCTTTTTATTTACTTCTAACTCTTATTAAATTATAATCGGTTAACTGTAATCCTAAAAACGGCAGTTGGAAACGCTCTATCAGCACAATCTTTTGAGCCAGAATCATTTGCGCTCGCGGGCGCCTTCTCGACTTGAGAATGTTCGCCCGCGAGCGCAAGCTTCGCAAATGATTCTGGTTCAAAATCTTGCACTGCTAGAGCATTTCGAACTGCCGTTTTTAGGATAATTTGAGGGTATTAGATGAACATACAAGATGCTTTGCCGGTATTTGACCCTGCACAAACACGATTGGACGGCTGGGTTACAAGAAAAATGAGGTCGAGACTGGAGTGCGAAGTGGTAGAAATACCCTTTGATAAACATCGAATAGAGTTAGCCGGCGATCCGATGTACTTGGTTTTTAAGGTCACAGATCGTTTAAAATATCAAATTACAACTTCTAAAGAATTTCTTGTCACAGCAAGTGATTTTTTATCTCAAATGGTTGCGGAAAAGTGGTTTGGAAATGAACTTGAACCAATTGAACTTGCTGTACCTAATCAGGATGTTGTCTATTCAAAGGAACATTTTGTGCTTCTGTCCGATTATATCAACACCGGACTCTCAACAGAAAAGGAGTGGACTCTAGCCGATTTTAAAACTTTATATGAACTTTCGAACTGGCTCAACATCAAATCTATCAGGAAGCGGGCAGAAAAGGGAATTGTAGCAAAAGTAGATCGCGATAGCGAGCTTGCTGTTGAATGTCTCTCTTTTGGCGTCTCCCGTTCATCTTCACACATTATTGGCCCTGCTTTAAAACAGCTTGTTTCAGATTATGAAAGATCTATTCAACAGCCTCCATCAAAACAGTATCTTTCAAATACCTTGTTACTGATAAAACAGGGCGCGGCTCACCTAAAAGATCGTGAGGTTGGCGACACAATAGTGGCAAAGGCACAAAAATTGTTTGATGACAGGCTCTTTAAAAAGAGATCAGCTAAGTTTCAGAGGATTTTTCGTGATTTTGAATATCAGTGCAGCTCTTCTCCTTTATCAGTACGTCCTAGGCTTGCAAAAAAATTATCAAAATTAAAAAATCTTGCGGATCTGTTAAAAGATGAACCTGAAATAGAAGAAAAAAGTCGAGCTGCCGAACAGCTTTTTCATGATTTTACAGAAAGGGAACCTTCAGAGTAGCTAACTTAAAGTTTTCTTGATCTCAATCATAAGAGCCTCTAGTTTTGCATAAGGCTCCTCACTCAATATAAAATTGACTAAAGTCTAAAAATTTTATAGAGTGCGGTAAAAACTAATGGCATAGCGATGAGTGTTGGAACGCCCTCAAATTTTAGTAACAGTCTAGAACAGCTCGGCTGGGAACTCGAAAAGTCAAAGAGAGTAGTTGAGACGCAAGAAAAATTGGTCCACGGCTTTATGCGCCTATTCAGGAATAAGCCTCTACAGGAACTCAAGGCGAATGTAAGCAAAATAGAGGCGGTAGTATCGCAATACATAGAACTTGAAAAACATGCATCGACGTTAGATCAAAATACGCTTACTGAATTGACACAAGATATAGAACAACTGAAAAAATCAATCCAAACGCTTACCGACAGACCGAAAGTTGTTTCAGAGAAAGCCCGAAGTATTGGTTCAATTATTTTATTTTCTAAGGGTGGCCGAGAGTTAAAGAAGATCAAAGAAGCCTCAGAACAAGCCACAATGAGCATTACTGAAAATCTCCACAAAACAGAACAGAGGATTGTGGAAGAGCTGAGGAGAGTAGATGCACTCATAGAAAGCCTCACGCTTTCTAAAACTGACCAAACCAAACTACGAGCAGAAAAGGCAGCAAATCTCCTCACTGAAGCGGTAGCAAAAAATGCACCCCTTAAAGAGCTTCTTGAAAAACTTTCTGATCTCAGAAAAAAAGCCGGTTGGGCAGAAGTTGCTCACTGCCAAATTCTATTTGACCGGTTCAACGACCTTTCAACCCAGGCGAAAAATGATACAAAGAGTATCTACTATTTTGAGCAACAATTTTGGGATGCTGCCAAGCAACCTGAATTTGTCCAATTTATAAAAAAGGCAACAGATCCTAAAATACTTGCTGAACCGTTTACACCTGGTAAAAAAAGCATCTGGACAGAATGTGATGAACTCGTTAAGCAGCTCAAGCTTCCTGGAAAAGCGGCAGGTCTGCTTATCCCGTTTTTACGTTTTACCATTCTTCAAAGCAGCAACCACACCCTTCTTAGCGAAAGCACGATCCACGAACTGACTGTTGCTTCCGAAAAAGCAAGAAATGGGGCAAATAGTGCCCAAAATTCCGAAGAACAGGAATATTTCACTAACAGCGCTGCTTTTTCTGAAAGCCTTATTCTAGCACTGGAGGGGATAAAGGGGGAAATTCACCAAGATGTTGCAAAACAGCTCTCTCTTGCCCAATTGTGTACCTCAACTGCAACAAACACCATGGATGCATTTAAAAAGCTATATGATGCAAAAATTGAAGTTCCAGGCCATATTGCGCAGTTCAGTGCCTCCGTACGTAAAATGCATGACGATAATCAAATTACCCCTTTAGTTGAGCAGTTTAAAAAGATGAAAGAGTGCAAAGATGCTGATGCACTCATTCAACTATGCAAAGGCTATGATTTTAAAACAGCTATGATCGAGTTTTTTCGCAACGCCAACCCTTCAGCGAAAAAAGATCTTATTACAAAAGAGATCGAAATGGAATCTGGCGACTTTATCACACTCTGGAAACTGATGCTACTGAAGGCAAATGACCCAGATCTCTTGAGCCAAAATATGGTAGATATTCTTGAAGCGGTCGCACAACGTACTGAAGGATCAAGAAGTGATCAAGAACAGAGAATCGGCGCACTCTTAGGGCCCCTTCAAGGAACAATACAGGCGATTAACGATGAGCTTAAACCTAGTTCATACCAAGCGGCTGGCGAGAACCATAATGTTTGACCTCAATGTTCGAATCCAACGTTCACTATCAAAACGATGTTTTTCCTGTCGTAAAAAGAGCCTCCCGACATATACTGCAGCGCCTATTCAACAAAAAAGGGTTTTTATGTCAGCTATTGTCGCTAGAGGCTATTCTACTGCTCTATGGGTTACTCTTCACAATCAATTTCCTCAGGCCGACTCCAAAGTCACAGGTGTAGCACAGGCTCGCATCCCACGAGGGGCCTTAAATGTTCAATCTGCTCTCGATCGAAGAGCCTTTCTTTTATCTGTAAGAGATCAAATCGAAAAATGGCCGGCAATCGTTGACTTGACAGTAGAAGATGTCAACAGCCAAATTGCAAGCATAAATCAAGCTATTGCATCCAATAAGCAGTAAATTACCCGATATTAAACGACTCTTCGCCAGTGAGGGCCGCGGCCATAACCATGGTGATGTCCTCTTTAGACTTCATAGCATTAAAGGGGATGTCGGCGTAGCTAAAGCAGGTGTGAAAGATAACCCGCTCAGAAGTAGGAAAGAGCTTGAGTTCAGCTTTACCTACAGCATAGGCGCCTGTTAGGGCAAAGACAAACCGTTTGAGCTGATCTGGTGGAAGGGTCTCTATCCATTCCTTAAACAGGTTCTGCTTTTCGGGAGGGATATCCTCTGAAAACTTCAGATTCTGTAAAACTACAGGCGTACTGAGTGTGCCCTGCAGCTTTTCTGAAAGGGCCGCTGGACCCATCTTTTGAGCCTTATCAAAGTTCACGGGGTAGTTTACTGATTGCATTCCTTTTGCAACTTCAATAGCTGCAGGTAAAACTGGCTGCAAGGCTGCCATAATAGTCTCGGCAATTTTTTCGCGGGCTACTTCTTGAAGAGCTGCCATGTATTCTGGCTGTTTTAGTATGCTTGGATCTGCTTTTATTTCTTCTTCAGAAAGCTTGTCGAGGCCACCTCGCTCCTCAAACATACACGATTCAGAAAAGTAAAGGTCGCTTAAGACTGCAGGATCGGTATTTTGGTTAAATGGCGTATTCCAGCTCTTGAGGCGCGCTATTGTGTCTGCCTCTTTTTCGTTTGTAGACTCCATCGCAAGGTAGATGGTAAACAGTTCGTTAAATGTTTTGTTGTCTTTTAGGAGATCTTGAAGTGCTCTGCTACCATGATGCGGCTGAAGCATTGAAAGCATTGCAAAAAAGCCATGATCAAAAATCATGCCCATAGGATAGTTTTGGGTGGAGTTAAGGCAAAACATCATCAGCTTGCCCAGCTGCTGACAGATCTGTTTATTATCCTCGTTCATGGGTATTGCTCGTACGAGGCCATTTTTTTGGGGCGTTGGACGAAGTGCCTCAACAACGGCCTCTGAAAGAAGGCTAACAAACTCTCTACCTAGTCCCGAAGCATCGATGCCCTCCTCTCCAGCAAACTCTATCGAGAGCTGCTTAATTTTATGTTTATCTATATTTTCTGTGAGCTTTGCAAGTAGCGCAAGAGGGTTCTGTTTTATCTGCTCTCGCGGTAAAACGACTCTATAGATGCCCTGTTCTAGACGTGCATTAAGGCGAAATTCTGCGTCTGAACTTGATCTGAGAGCGTTGGCTATTTGTGAGGCACTTCCGCCTTGGTTGAGTACAGCAAGGGCATTATCAAGAGAGGTGCCGGGTGAGACATACAAAAAGGCGCGTAAAATCATAAGCCTGTCCGAGGGGTCTTGAAAGTGGTTAAGAAATGGAGCGCAAGCTTCTAGTACGCTTGTGCGCCTTTCCGGATTAAGTTGGGCTAGCAACTGCAACAGTTGAGCTCTTACACCATCATGAGCACCATCTTGCAGCAGGCTTAGTGCTGTGCCAACAATACTCTCTCGTTCATCCGCTGGCATTTCCTTAACAGCTTGGATAATATCTTTTATTGCTTGGGTGTCCGTTACTCCCTGTACAATAGGCTCGGCTTTTGCGAGGATATCTTCCATTTCATCTGTGGGAAGTCTTCTTATGATAGCTAATACTTCTACCATTCCATACACATTGCGACAGTTTTGTAATAGGGGCACGGCATGACGCAAGGCAAGAACCCTTGACTCAGCAGGGAATTTGGTAAGCCCTTTCAGCAGCGCGCTCCTTAATGTGATTTGGATTAGAGGATCACGAGTTTGAATCCCCTGCCAAAGAGGCTTTAGTGCTTCAATAAACTCTTTTCTGCCATTTGGATCCATTTTTCCAACTTGTCTCAGAATGCCCTGTTTTTCAGTGAGCCTTATAGCCTGGTCCATATTTTTATTAGCGAGTGCGAATAAGGGCTGAGCATCTTCGAGGATCTGCCCGATTTGATCTGGTGGGAATTTGATAATCCCCTTAAGAAGGGCCACTTTTTCTGCATCGTCTCTGGATAATCGAATAAAGGGCCAAGCTTTTTCTAAGAGCTCTGGATTTTCTATTCTGTTTACAACTTCCATAAACATGACCCCATATACGGAAGAGGTAAAATCTTTAAAGTAGGGTCTTGAGGCTTCTACAACAGCTTTTCGTTTTTCTTGAGGAAGATTCTTAATGCCCTCTATAATGTTGATCATATCGATTGGATTTTTAATGCCTGAGCGCTTTGCAAGCTCAATAATTGATTCTGCCTCGTCTTTCGGAAGATTTTTGAGGAGATCTACAAGCTGTTTTTTGCCTTCGTCATAGAGCTTCCTAAATCCGGGATTTTCGATGAAAAATTTCAGCAGGATGATTTTATCAGAATCTTTAAGTCCTGCTAGAGCCGTTTTTGTCTGATCTATAAGTAGGGCTCTTTCATTTTCGGGCATAGCTTTTAATAGATCAAATAATTCTTTGATTTGCTTAGGGTTGGCAACAACAGATGTAGCATGAGCGATAACAGTGTGAAGGTCTTTTGGCTTAACGCCAGCCTTGAGCGCCACCTCCGCATAGGTTGTCGTAATTTCAGGAGGGAGTACCTCTATGGTCTTTTTTGAGAATAGCTTTGATATGGTAACTGATTGAGGCTGCTGTATGCCCTCTTTATGCTCGAGATTAAGCTTATTGACTAAAGCGTCAATCTCTTTCTCAGACGGAGGTTTGCCTGATGTGACCTTATGCTCCGTCTTATTAAAAAGTAATTTGCCATTTTTAAATGACCATGGGTCATTTTCTTGGCCAGGGTATTGCTGACTGTTGCCGCCTACTTGCATAGTAAACCCCCACGTCTACCCTTAGTATAGCATAAATTATATTTTAATCTACTCTGCTACTGCTTATCTTGACGGAAGAAGGGGGAGAGGATGATTGAGATGGCAAGGCCTGAGAGGAAGCCGCCCACGTGCGCCATGTAGGCGACGCCGCCCTCTGAGCCGTGCGCAGAGTAGAGCGAAGAGACGCCGCTTGCAAACTGTAGGGCAAACCAGACGCCTATTACGAAGAGGGCCGGCATTTGGGTGACGCGCTGGTTCACAAGTACATTCACCTTGCCTTGCGGATACATAAAGATGTAGGCACCAAGTACGCCGGCAATAGCGCCGGAAGCTCCCGCGTTGGGTATTGATGACGCTGTATCAAAAAAGGTCTGTGAGAAGGTGGCTCCTAGGCCACATACGAGGTAAAAGATAAGGTAGGGGAGTCTGCCCATGCGATCTTCAACATTATCGCCAAAGATATAGAGGTAGAGCATATTGCCAAAAATATGGGCAAACCCGGCATGCATAAACATCGAGGTAAAGAGCGTACTCCACTCGGCTGCCGGGTGNNTTGAGCGCAATCAGCGTATAGTTCACGATTGGCGTGGACTTTATCTGAGAGTTATCATCCCCAAGCGGCATCATGGCTTATTCTTCGACTTGTGCTTCAACTTGTGCTTCAGCTTGATCTTTATGCTCTTGAGCATTTACGCCCCAAGCGCAGTTGTTTACAGCTTCGCTTTCAACAAGAGCGACAAGGCTGTTCATATTTGCCAAAAACATCGTTTTCCACTCTTCAAAGCTCTGTGCGTGGTGGCCAGGCTCTGGAATGGTCTTTAAAAATTCAGCAAATTGCTCACTTTCTGGGCAGTTGATTTGAATTTGTAGTTGAATGTCGTGAGTTTTTTCTTCAGCCGTAGCTGTAGCAAAAAACAAAACTGATGGAACGAGAAGTTTCGTTAAAATGCGCATATATCCTCCATAAAATGTGCAAAGCCGAGTGTAAGAGTTATTGCAAAAAAAGGGTAGCTTTTTTACATGGGAGCATATGGACCCAATTATTCTTAAAGGCAAAGTTGTTGATGTCGTCAACAGAACGGTATTTCCAGGCAGAGTATTTATCGCCGATGGCGAAATTCTTGCTGTAGAGCAGACGACAGATCCCGTCCCAGATCAGTACATTATGCCGGGCTTTATAGATGCACATGTGCATGTAGAGAGCTCTATGCTTGTGCCATCAGAATTTGCACGTATGGCTGTTGTGCATGGTACTGTGGCAACGGTGTCAGATCCTCACGAGATTGCCAATGTGCTTGGCTACGAAGGCGTCAAGTACATGATTGACAACGCAAAAAAAGTTCCCTTTCATTTCTATTTTGGCGCCCCTTCATGTGTGCCTGCAACGACTTTTGAGACGGCAGGAGCCAATCTAACAGCTGCTGAAATTCGTACGCTCTTTGAAAAAGATGGCCTACGCTATTTAAGCGAGATGATGAACTATCCGGGCGTTTTGAATCGCGACCCTATGGTAATGGAAAAAATTAACGTAGCAAAAGAGCTTGGCCTTCCCATAGATGGCCATGCACCTGGTTTACGGGGTAAAGAGGCTGAACACTATATTGCGGCAGGCATTTCAACTGATCATGAGTGCTATTCACTTGGTGAAGCTGTCGACAAGGCAGGCTACGGCATGATGATCAGCATACGAGAAGGATCTGCTGCAAAAAACTACGAGGCGCTCCATCCGCTTTTCAAACTCCATCCAGACAAGATAATGTTCTGTAGCGACGACAAGCATCCCAATGATCTTGTTGTAAGCCACATTGATGAACTTGTACGACGTTCTATCGTCGATCATGGCTATGACACTATGGATGTGCTGCAAGCCGCTTGCATCACTCCGCGAAGGCACTATAGGCTTGATGTGGGGCAGCTTCTTCCTGGTGATAGTGCAGACTTTATTGTCGTAAATAATCTTCACGATTTTACCGTTCTTCAGACCTATGTGAAGGGGATTCTTGTTGCTGAGCGTGGCAAAAGCTTAATCAAATCTGTCAAAAGTGAATCGATAAATAACTTTAATATTGGTCCTATTGATGAGGCTGATATAGCCCTAAAGCCATCTGAGAAAGAAGTTTTTGTTATAAAAGCCTTCGATGGCCAGCTTATTACCGACAAGATCAAAGCAAAACCAAAGGTTGATACGAAGGCAGATATCTTAAAGCTCGTTGTAGTAAATCGCTATAACAAGGCACCTCCTGCCGTTGCCTTCATACAAGGTTTTGGACTCAAAAAAGGGGCTCTTGCTTCATGCATCGCTCATGATTCACACAATATTATTGCTGTAGGGGTAGACGATGCGAGTATCACACGTGCGATCAATGCTGTTATTGCTAACAAGGGTGGTATTGCGACAGATTCAGAGTCGCTTGCGCTTCCGGTAGCCGGCATTATGACCCAAGAAGATGGCTATAGCGTAGCCAAAAAATATTCCAAGATAGATGCGGAAGCCAAAAAGCTTGGCACGACTCTTCATGCGCCATTTATGACCCTTTCATTTATGGCTTTACTTGTGATCCCGTCCTTAAAGTTAAGCGACAAGGGTCTTTTTGATGGAACGAAATTTACATTTGTAAGGTAGGTATATGAAGAAACTTCTTTTAGCGCTCTCAGCGCTTTTGTTGATGTCAGCACAGACGGTTGAAGATCTTGATAAAGAGATCAAGATGTTTAAAGATGCTCGCGATAGAGCTGCGATGCAGGCCTATATTTCAGGCAGCAACGCAGATCAGTTTTTGGACCAAAACTGGACAGACTACCAGCAGGCCATCCGCAAACAGGAGATGTACAAGGAGCAGGTAAAAGTTCTTGATGAAAAAATTCAAGAGCTTGAAGCTCAAAAAGCAGCTTTACAGAAGAAGTAAAGTTAGGTTAAGAGCAGTTGCGCTTGTAGTGGGGTTTTAAGATGTGTGCGAGCCTTTGAAATAGCACTCTCCATTTCCTCATTCTTAAACATTCTATTGTGTAAAATACAATCGTTTGATAGCGTTCTTAAAAACATTAAATTTTTAAGGAGGGTTCATGAAACGATTTCTATCCCACGGAATAATCCCTGGAATTATTGCTCTTTTAGGCTTCTTGCCCATCTCAGGGCACGCAGATAATGCGCGTGAAAAAAATAAAACGAAAAAATGTTTTCAAGAATCCATCCCTGCCTATCCATGGGAGTATATTAGCGATGATAATGTAAAAACCTGGCGATTCATCGTCATGAATTACTACCCCGAGCTGTTCAACCCACAAAAAGTAGAATCGATGGGTAAGGCTATCGAAAAGTATATCTCAACCTACTTTTATCCAAGCTGGAGAATAGCAGCGGATATTCAGTATTATGTATCTCCTTCTATAGACGTGATTGTTGACAGCGGAAATGTCAATCTTTCAGCTTTGAATGGACCACTCCCACAAGTTGGAACATTCATTCCTGTCTATCTGCAGGACGAGTTTAACTCGACAAACATCCCAGATAATTTTGGTACCGCTGTGCACGGCACGGTTTCAGGATCCGTTTTAAATGGTCCAGATGCTTTGTACTACACCAACAACAACCTTTTTACGTATGGGCCTCTTCCTTATGGCACACCGTTTATAGTCATTCCTGCCGGCGGCATATTTACGACGGGAAATGGTATTTCAGCTGAAGTTGCAGCAAATAAGACAAGCGGGGACGGGCCAACAAACTTCTATCAATGTTTGTCGCTCACTATGTGCGGTAAAATAATAGAGGTACTTGTGAACCCTACGGGAGCCGCCTATATTGGTACCGGCAACCCTCTTGGTTTAGATGGTGTTGATGAGCCTACAGGCTATCCTAGCCAGATATTTTATAGTAAAGAAGCGGTTGCTCCTTTTTCTCAAGGTGATTGCAATACATTTAGCTACAAAGACTGGACGATGCCAAATTTTGCCTTTCCTGCCTATTTCTATCCTCACAATACAAGTGGGGTGTATGACTTTTTAGGCCGTACAGATGCTCCTTTCAAGCCATATAAAGGCACGCAGTTTTTCCTTTATCAGCAGATGACTAACTTTGATATTAGTGATCTTGAGGCCGGAATGCTTTTATCATCTACGAGTGACCCATGCAACATTCAGTTTATTTTGAATGGCTCTATCTATGATTTTTCAGGATGGGGTTTAAAAGCAGTTTCTCATTCTCGGAAGCTGAGTGACTCTAATATGCAAAAGAAAAAATATGTGTGTAGGCCAGGCCTTCCAGAGGGAGTTAGAGAGCGGTTGCTACCAAATAGTGAAAAAGTAAGCACATACGGCTATACATCACTGGGTAAAAGACTGAGCACCCGCGTACGGCCGAATGCGACAACCTTCAAACTCTACTCAAAAAAATCTAGCAATATTGATGTGTCTGGATTTGTGCAAAAATCGGCTAATAAAAAAGCTAAATTTAACCCCGAAGAGCCACAGCTTTTTCCGTTTCAGTATGTAGATTCCTGTGGAAATGTTGTGACTCGTTTTAAATACATCAACTACATTCCAGAAAAATTACCTCCGGATCAGATCGATCAGGCTATTCCTGTATTGGAAAAGCATATTCAGCAAAACTATCTGCCCTACTGGAATGGCAAAGTAGAGATTGAAAATATCACAATTTATTGTGACAAAGACCTTCCTGTATTTGACGGCACATTTATTCCATTCTTTCTCTTAAAAGCCTCACAGTTTAATTTAAACAAATTGGGTGGCGCGCCTTTACCGGGAGGAGCAGTAAATGTGAATAACGTTGCAAACGTACTTGCGGGACCTTTTCTTTCTGAATATATTTACAATGCACCGGAGTTACCTGTAGGAAATCCCTATTTGATGGTCTCTGAAAATAATTTTCTGGCAATGCTTGGGCTCACCTCGCTGATGCCGCCACCAAGTTCTTATTCACCTGCCGCTCCTGGAACATTTAGAATACATTTTGATAATTCTGTATTGCCCCTTGATTTGCGAAACAACAACATGTTGTTGCCCTACGTGTGTGATTTGGGAACTTCGCCAGGAGTAAATAATCTTGACGCTCCCGACGGTATAGCCTTTCTTGGCGGTGGTGTAGATGCACTTGGCCCCTACTGGGATTTTGATTTGGCGGCCATTCAGCCAGAACCAGATGCAGGTGCTACTTTTGTATTTTCTGTTGTTAAAGTAAACGATGCAACCACCGTATCCGAAAATATGTTTGTGTTGCCAGATTTGGCGGCAGCATTACTTCAAAAGGGTTCTGGCGATGTTTTGGCAACGCTTTCGTTTGATGCTATAAGCAGCTTTACAAGCGTGATCGCACACGAGATGGAGGAGCTTGTATCAGATCCTAACTATTCTACCTATATAGCAACAAGTAACCCGCCTGTTGATGGGGCAATTTTGTTTAGCCAGTTAGAAGTGTCTGACCCGGTTGAGGGGCAAAATACGCTCGAAGTTGCCTTTGGAAAAGCTTTGGCAATGGACGCCTTTCCGCTTCCGGCTTATTTTTTTGCTTCGATGAGAACTAATAACTATGACAATGTTGGGTGTATAAGCCGCGCGCTTGTGCCCTTTAGTCGCCAGCAAATTGTCTTTCAGCAGCAAGGAGAGCCTTTACATGTTGGTAATGTATTTGGCCCTGGCCCTGACTTCATTTTAGGGGATGGTGGCAGCATTTTTGATGGCAACACATTTTATCCACCTCAAAATACTTCAGTTTTTGACCTTGTCAAAAATACGGCATTATCGAGCATTTATGAAGGTTTGTTAGAGAACAAAAACATAGCTTTGCAGTAACAAAGGAGGTCAGACCAATTGGTCTGACCTAAACAATACGATAGATCGGGCTTAACCCCCAAAAAAACAAAAGAGGTCTTATGAAATTAAAGTTATCACTGTTTAGCCTGTTGGCTATACTAGTAGTGCTTTTCGGCACACAGCTGCCGCTTAATGCAAAACATGATCATTCAAAGTCTACACATCATAAATCACAGTACAAACCTAAGAATATTCCAGGCTCTTGGCAGCCACTTACCAATACACCGCCGTTTGGCGATCCTGACACGTTTCCAGCAGCTGGTTTTCAGCTTCTGCTGACCGACGGGAGTGTTTTGGTGCAAAATATTAACTTTCCTCATACGGGCGAAGTGTGGAAGCTTGTTCCGGATATCAATGGAAGTTATGTAGATGGCACTTGGATACAAGTAGCTTCGCTTCCTGCGGGATATGCACCATACTATTTTGCATCTGCTGTACTGCCGGATGGTAGAGTAATTCTTGAGGGTGGAGAATTTAATGGCCCAGGCTATGACCAGGAATTTACAAATCGTGGTGCAATATATGATCCTGTCGCAGACGTCTGGACGCCTGTAAATCCGCCTGAATTTTTCGCCAATGCTACTGGTCTTATTCCTATGCTGCCAATAGGCGATGGAGCAAGTGTGGTATTGCCAGATGGTACTTTTATGCTTGCTGATGCACTGAGCAATCAAGCAGCACTTTTAGATGCAAAAACCTTAACCTGGACGCCAACAGGCTTTAATAAATTTGATATCAATCAAAACGAAGGTTGGACATTACTTCCTAATGGTAAAGTGCTCACTGTAGATTGCAACGCAAATCATGCTTTTGATGACTCGTTTATCCCACGTATTATGGGTACTGAGCTTTATGACCCAGCAACTGGCGCTTGGACTATTGCTAATGATACAAGTGTTGAGTTGAGTGACTTTGAGAATACCTATACGATAGGGCCGCAAGTGCTACGTCCTAATGGCACCGTGTTTGTAGTTGGGGCATCGCGTACTGGCAGCACGGCAATTTACAATTACTGCACAGGTAAATGGTCTCCGGGACCTGTTACTCCTTTTGCAGGTACGGGAATTATAGGACAGCAGCCTGCATTAATTATTGACCCGCCAAACGGCGCCGCAGGCACCTACACAAACATTAAAGTTGGAGTTTTAACACAAGTTCCTTTTAACGTATCAGGACCTATTGTGCCAACAGTACCTGCCAATGCAGATTCGCCTTGTGCACCGCTTCCTCCTGGCAGCATTGCCCTTATCGCAACTGATGGATTTGTGACACCAACAGTAAATAAAGGAACAAATGCCACAAATGCAGGTGCTATCGGATGTCTTTTTTACGATAGTACGGGAAGTGATTTTGGCTCTGGTAGTATTAACGGAAGCCCAACTGTTCCGAGTATTGAAGTTGATCAGGCAACAGGCCAGCTGCTGCTTGATAATTTGTCTGGATTAACGGGTTCACTAACAACTGCTGTAGTTATTGGAGACATATTTTTCTCGGCACAAAATGCGCCAGCTGCTTTGTTGCCAAATGGAAATGTGCTTTTTACAGTCGATGCAGGAAGTGGACCTCCAACTAAATTCTTTGAATTTGATGGTACGCAGCTTATTGAACAGCAACCTGTTCCTGAAGCAGAGGACTCTCCTGCGGCAGATTTCTATATGCTTATTTTGCCTACGGGGCAAATAATGCTTACATGTGATTTTACTACTGATATAGAAATTTACACCCCAGGTGATAGAACCTACAATCCTGACTGGGCACCTGTTATTTCAAAGTGTCCAAAAAAGGTCAAATCTGGTCAGACCTACAAGATCGAAGGGGTTTTGTTTAACGGCATGTCTCAGGGTTCGATGTATGGTGATGATTATCAATCAGCTACTAACTACCCGTTAGTGCGTATTACCAACAAAGAAACGGGCCACGTATTTTATGCCCGCACACATGATCATAGCTTTATGGGTGTTGCCTCAAAGAAGAAGGTGCATACCTACTTTGATGTTCCGGCAAACATTGAACTTGGCAAGAGTATACTTGAAGTAGTGGCAAATGGCATTCCTTCAAAGCCATTTCACATTCAAGTAAAGTAAACAACGCTCGGGTAGCCGCACGGAGTTATCGGCTACCTTTAAAAAACTTATCGGAGATGAGTCAATGAAAACGAAACAAAAAAGATCTTTATTTGGCCTTTTAGGCCTTGCTGTAGTGATTGTAGGCATGCATTCAACGCTTTCTGCCGTCCAGGGAACATGGACGCCTCTCAACAACCAGCCAACCTTTCTTCATGGGGTAGGTGCACCCTTGTTGCTTACAGATGGAAGTGTGCTTGTGCAAGAGCAATTTTTTGAGGTGCCATCAGAAATTACATCTGCCAACAACGCCTATGGCGCTATCTGGAAGCTTACGCCAGATATATTTGGCAGCTATGTAAATGGTTCATGGTCAAAACTGGCACGGCTGCCTATGATCGATGGTATACAGTATGCACCCTGTTATTATGCCTCAGCTGTATTAGCTGATGGGCGAGTGCTTTTTGAAGGAGGAGAGGCAAATGGACTCAATGATTTTATATGGCAAAGTAAAGGTGCTATTTATGATCCTGTGACAGACATTTGGCTTCCTGTTGCTCCCCCAGAGTTTTTTGTGAACAGCTTTGGGCCACCCCCATCTCTTCCAATTGGCGATGCAGCAAGTGTCGTATTAGAAGATGGCACTTTTATGCTGCAAAATGCTTTAAGTGGTCAAGCGGCCTTACTTGATCTTAAAACAATGACCTGGTCTCCAACGGGGTTTAATAAATATGGCACTAACGACGAAGAGGGTTGGGTGTTACTTCCTAACGGCAAAGTACTCTTGGTAGATTGCAATACAGACCCAGCGATTCCACCTGATTTAACAGGGTCAGAAATTTATGATCCGGCGACAGGTAGCTGGAGCTATGCAGGTAGTACAGTTGTGCAGCTCTCTGATTATGGCGATAACTTTGAGATGGGCCCATTAGTTTTACGGCCTGATGGTAAGGTAGTAGCTTTTGGAGCAACATCGCACACTGCATTATACGATTCTAACAGCGGAACATGGGAGGCAGGTCCTGATTATCCTATAGAAGTTACCTGCCAAGATGCGCCCGCAGCTTTATTGCCTAATGGCAATGTACTTGTCTCTACAAGCCCAAGCCTTGGCGAGCCACCTGTGCATACATTTGAATTTACGCTTGGTACCAACAGCTTTGTTGAGCAGCCTGTTACACCAAATTCTGAGAATATTGCAGCCTACTATCAAAATATGCTGGTATTGCCTACAGGGCAGATTTTTGTGACAGATGCAAGCACCGATGTTGAGATCTATACATCAGGTGATTCTAGCTACGATCCTGCTTGGGCACCTGTTATCACTTGCTGTCCAAAAAAGGTAAAGCGTGGCAAGACCTACAAAATTAGAGGCATTCGCTTTAACGGCATGTCACAAGGGTCTGGGTTTGGAGATGATTACCAATCAGCTACCAATTATCCACTTGTTCGCATTACAAACCTCAGAACAAGCTATGTATATTATGCTCGTACGCATGATCATAGCTTCATGGGTGTTGCATCAGATAGAACTGTATGCACATCATTTGATGTTCCTGCAAACATCGAAGCTGGTCAGTACAAACTTGAAGTGGTGGCAAATGGCATTCCATCTGCTCCATTTTTTATCCAAGTAAAATAGGTTTTCAGTATAAACCAACGCCCACAGATTCTTACCGTGGGCGTTGAAAAAGAGTAATTTTGCATTTCTTAAGAGAGCTTTAAGGCCTATTTCTGTATACTTAGTTCATGAAAAAATATGCGTTTTTAGTTTTGGCCGCAGCTCTGGCCTATGTTTTTTATGCGAGATATCAAGACAAGAGGGTAGAGGGGTTTTATGTTGAGCGAATTGCCCCAATTTTTCCCGATGATCCTCGGTGGGATATTGCCGTTACTCAAGAGCAGATCGACTTTGCAAAGAGTCTGTTAAACCAGCCCTACAACTATCTTGGACATGGCTTTCAGTGCTATGCATTTGTAAGCCAGGACGACAAGTATGTGCTAAAATTTATTCGTCAGCAGCGCCTGCAGCCCAATATTCTTATGCGATGGGTTCCGAGTAAGGTAGCGGCAGGAAAAAAGCGGGCAGATTATCTCTTTCGCAGCCTAAAAGTTGCCTTTGAGGATGTGCCTGAAGAGACTGGCCTTATTTTTGTGCATCTCAATAAAACCGCAAATACCTTTCCTGTCATTACATTGCACGATAAAGTGGGCACGCCCTATCAAGTGGCGCTTGATGATCATGAATTTGTCCTTCAAAAAAAGGCTCTTCCTATAAAGCCGACACTTGCCCAACTTATGAAAGAGGGTAAAGTTGATGAGGCGAAGGTGAGGGTAGATCAGATATTTACACTGCTTGAAACCTGCGCAAAGAAGGGTATTGCCGATATGGATAACCAGCTTATCCGTAAAAACAACTTGGGTTTTTTACCTGATCGCTGTATCTATATTGACATAGGCAAAATTACACGCAAAGCCTCCATGAAAAATAGGGAGCGCTTTAGTAGGGATTTAGAAAGGCTCAAGCCGCTCTATGAATGGCTAAATGAGAACTATCCTGAGCTTGCAAGCCATTTTATTGAGACTCAAGAGCGAGTCCTAGCAAACTTTTAAGGGGATTTTATGCGATCATTTTATGAAGCTCTTATACGAGCTGGCGACTGTTTTTCAAACTATCTTCTCCTTGCTATGCGCCTTTTTTGGGGCTATCAGTTTTTTCAGTCGGGTCTTGGAAAGCTTTCAAACATACCAAATATCATACAGTTTTTTCTGAACCTGGGTATACCTTTTGCCGAGGCAAATGCCTACACTGTAGCTTCATTAGAGGCTGTGGGCGGTATATTGCTTATGGTAGGGCTTGGCTCGCGCCTTATCAGTCTGCCATTGATCGCAACTATGTGTACAGCATATGCTACAGCCCATCGCGATGCACTGTTAAACGTTTTTAATGACCCTGACACCTTCTTTCAACAGGCGCCCTTTCTCTTTCTTGTCACATGCCTTTTGGTCTTTAGCTTTGGTCCTGGTAAGTTTTCTCTCGATTACCTACTTCAGCGTCTAATCAAAAAATCAAAATAGCGGCCATGACAAAGTGAGTCAAGATGCTTTTGAGCTTGTAAAAAGTCAGATTACTCATCCTGAAAAACTTTTCTGGCCAAAAGAGGGCTATACAAAAGGGGATCTTGCTGCCTACTATGTAGAGGTGGCTCCCTACATCCTTCCCTATCTCAAAAATAGACCCATAATTTTGCATCGCTTTCCAGATGGCATAGAAGGGCCAGATTTTTATCAAAAAAACCTCGAACACCATCCAGAAGGTATTGCAACCACACCCGTTGTTCATGAAGGTAAAACGCTTCAGTATCTGCTGATCGATAGTCTGAAAAGCCTGCTGTATGCCATTAACTTGGGCAGCATTGATCTGCATCCATTTTTGTCTCGTACAGAAGCACTAGAACGGCCTGACTATTGTGTGATAGATCTGGATCCCCATGGTGTGCCGTTCGAAAATGTTATTGAGGCGGCTTTAGAGCTTCATGCTCTCTTAGAAAAAATAGGCGCAACACACCTCTGCAAGACATCTGGAGGAAATGGACTGCATATTATGCTTCCACTTCATGCCAGATACACCTTTGAGCAGTCTAAAGAGTTTGCAGAACGTATCTGCAGCTATCTGCACAACAGGTTACCTAAAACCACATCGCTTGAGCGAAAACCGGAAAAGAGAGAAAACAAAATCTATCTAGACTGCCTCCAAAACAGGTATGGCCAGTCCATTGTGGCTCCTTACGCTGTTCGGCCGCGGCCAAAAGCGAAGGTTTCAACGCCGTTATTGTGGAAAGAGGTAGATAGTACGCTCAATGTTGAGGACTATACTATCGAAACTGTGCCGCTTCGCCTTAAAAAAATGGGAGATATTTTTACTGCTGTATTAGGTGCAGGAATTGATCTTGAAAAAGCTATACAAAAACTTTCAATTGATGGATGGTAAGCCTAAACCGTAAAAGGAGCAGGTATGTTGCAGACAGTGTTGCTAGTTCTTTTGATTTTGTTATTGATTGGCGCGTTTCCAGCGTGGCCCTACAGCCTTGGTTGGGGATATGGACCAAGCGGAATTTTACTTGTTATCTTGGTGATTCTTCTTGTTCTGATTCTGCGCGGCGGAAAAGCTTAATAACTGAGATATTTTACCGCAGAGCCCGCCGACGGCGGGCTCTGCGGTGAAAAATTTTGGACGCCTACGACACAATGTTGCTATCTTAGGCTTTTTCGTCTTCGTCTTTAGCGTCGGCAATAAGTGCTTCAGATATGAGCACAATGCCTGCTGCAGATGAAGTGAAAATAAGTACGTTCTTAATCACCTTGGCAGGGTCTATGACGCCTGCTTTCATAAGGTCCTCTACCTGTTCGGTATTAGCATTAAAGCCCACATTGCTGTTTGAAGCCTTAAGCACTTCTGCAAGTACTACAGAACCATCAGCGCCTGCGTTTGAGGCAATTTGTCGAAGGGGAGTTTCACACGCTGTCATAAAGAGCTTTGCGCCAAGTTGCTCATCACCTTCAAGCTTTAATGAACTGAGTTCTCTAGATGCTCGTAAAAGGGTTACGCCGCCACCTGGAACGATGCCCTCTTCAATCGCCGCTTTTGTTGAGTTAAGGCTATCTTCAAAGGCCTGTTTTTTATTTTTAAGCTCAGGCTCTGTTGCCGCGCCTACGCGAATAACAGCAACGCCGCCAGAAAGTTTTGCGCGACGCTCTTCGAGCTTTTCTTTATCGTAGCTTGAGGTTGAATTTTTAATTTCAGCTTCAATTTGCTTAAGGCGCTCTTCGATCTTCTTTTTGTCGCCTGCGCCGTTAATGATTGTTGTGTGATCACGTGTGATCTGTACCTTATCGGCACTGCCTAGGAAGGTAGCATCTACCTCTTTCATTGTAAAGCCGGCATCTTCTGCTACAAGCGTAGCACCTGTGAGAACAGCTATGTCTTGCATCATCGCTTTACGCTTGTCGCCAAAGCCAGGAGCTTTTACAGCTGCCACTTTAAGCGAGCCGCGTAGGCGGTTTACAACGAGTGTAGCAAGGGTGTCGCCATCGATGTCTTCTGCAATAATAAGAAGCTCACGACCCGTTGTTGCCACATGCTGCAGTATTGGCAGGATCTCGTGTATGGTGCTGATCTTTTTGTCGACTAAGAAAATAAATGGTTTTGCCTGATCTACAACCATCTTTTCGGCGTTTGTGCAGAAGTAGGAGCTTAAATAGCCACGATCAAACTGCATGCCCTCTACGATTTCGATCTGTGTGTCAGTGCCTTTGGCTTCTTCAATGGTGATAACGCCTTTACGGCCCACTTTTTCAATAGCTTCGCTGATGGTTTTGCCGATCTCTTCATTACCAGAAGCTGATACCTTGGCGATGTTGAAGATGTCTTTTTCATCTTTAACAGGGATTGCCATCTTCTCTATCGACTTGAGGATAGTTTCAAGAGCCTTTTCCATGCCGCGCTTAAGGCCTATAGGACTTGCTCCGCTTGAAATATAACGAATGCCATTGTCTACAAGTGCTCTTAAGAGAAGTGTGCCTGTAGTTGTACCATCGCCGCATTTTTCTTTGATTTTTTGCACAACTTCTTTGGCGATGGATACACCCATGTTTTCAAAAACATCGGTAAGTTCTACATCTTTAACAATACTTGAGCCATCGTTTGTGATAGTGGGTGCGCCCCAGCTTTTTTCAAGACCTACATTACGTCCTTTTGGTCCTAAGGTAAAGGCTACGACGTCAGCCAGCTTTTTAATTCCTGAAAGAAGTTTTTGGCGTGCTTCTTCATCAAAAATGATTTCCTTTGCAGTGTTTGCCATGTGCGTTTTCTCCTTAAATAATCTACACCACTATACTGTACAAGATCGTTTCTGCACAATGTTATTGAAACTTGTCCAGAAATTCTCAATTTGAAACGGCTTTAATCAGTCCCCAACGATAAGAACGATATAACGATAGGAACGATAAAATTACAGTAAGTTTAATTTACACTCGCAATCTCGAAGTGTATGCTATCTTTTTTATCGTTCCTATCGTTATATCGTTCTTATCGTTGAAAATTGTCAATAACGGATGTTTTTAGCTTTATCAGGGCTAAAAGGTTTTAACATGTATCTGTTTAAGAGTCGCATACCTGCTTAAAGTGGCCAGGGCTATTATTCATCACTCTCTACGAGAGTGAAATCATTAAGGTTATTGGTGAATGGCGTTATAGACGGTGCGCTTGGGTAGTTTGAGCTGTTTTGCAACCTTGGCAATCGCATCTTTTGTCGAGCAGTTTTTTGCTACATCAGCAACAAGTGACTGTAAGAATTCTTTAGAAAAAAGTGAGTCAGATTCGCTCTCTTTTGAGCCTTCGATCAGGAGCACAATTTCGCCCAAGGCTGTAATATCAAGAAGCTCTTGAGCAGTGCCTGAGCGCACCTCTTCAAAGTGTTTTGTAAGCTCGCGTGCAACTGCAATTTTGCGATTGGGATCAAGCTCAATAAGGGTTTTAAGGGTGTCGTGAAGCCTTTCAGGCGATTCATAGCATATGGAGGTGCCAGGGTAGTCAAGTAGCTCTTCTAACTTTTGAGCCGGTTTTCTAGGTAAAAAGCCAACAAACTGAAAAGGGGTAGGCTCAAGGCCTGATAGGCTAAGGGCTACAAGCACGCTTGATGCGCCTGGAATAGCGGTTACCGGAAGGCTGGCTTCTCTACAGGAATGGACGAGCATAAAGCCAGGGTCGGAAATAAGGGGAGTGCCAGCATCAGAAATTAGAGCAATTTCTTTGCCGTCGCTTAAATCTTGTAGTACGTTCGCTTCGCGATCTTTTTCGTTATGCTGGTGAAAAGATATAAGTTGTTTTTTGATTTCGTAATGGTTGAGCAACTTTTGGCTATGGCGGGTATCTTCAGCTAAAATATAGTCAACACGCTTAAGCACTTCTAGTGCGCGTACACTTATATCTTCAAGATTGCCAATCGGGGTTGCGACTAAGTAAAGCATATGGGATTACGATCAAGATTAAGATCAAGATTAAGAGTAAAGGTGGCACCCAGATTCGAACTGGGGAAT
>JAFEGT010000052.1:6992-12146 GCA_018239765.1 Verrucomicrobiota bacterium | reverse complement strand
CAGGCTTCTGCCTTACCACTTGGCCATGCCACCGCAAAACATATTACGACAATTGCATGATTTTGCTCAAGACTTTTAGGTAGAGTTTCTGATATAAGTTCTGACTATGTTCAACCAATTTTCACATATTTGTAAGTCTGGTATTGCCCTAGATAGTCGCGACGTACAACCTGGACAGGTGTTTATCGCCTTGAAGGGCCTAAAAGTTGACGGTCACGACTATGTACAGGAGGCATTTGCTCGCGGAGCTTCTCTCGCTATAGTGCGTGAGGGCTTTTCGTTGCCGGGAGCCGCTCTTCTTAACGTGAAAGACCCTCTTGAGACACTCCAGGACATAGCAAGACAGCATGTAGCACGAAGTAATGCTCAAGTGATTGCCATAACAGGATCTCTTGGAAAAACTACCACAAAAGAGTTTTTGTATGCGCTCTTGAAGAGCAAGTACAAAACTGCCTGCACTTCTGGCAATCAAAACTCGCAAGTTGGTATGGCTACATCGCTTATCAACAATGTGAAGGGCGATGAAGAGTTTATTGTTGTGGAGATGGGAATGACGCATGCTGGCCACATCAAGAAGCTTGTCGACATTGTGCCGCCTCACAAAACGCTTATGACCCAAATTGCCCTTGTACACGCTGAAAATTTTGATTCAATAGAGGGCATTGCAAGAGCCAAGGCTGAGATTTATTCTCATCCCAAAACCACACTTTCAATCATCAGTAAAGATTCACCATGTGTAGACCAGCTACAGGGCCTACACTACTCTATGAAAGATAAAAACGCCGATTTTTATCTTGAGGTGGCTCCCGATGCGCTTATTTTTAACGGAACACATCTTCCATTTGTACAGCTAGCAGCTCCTCACGTATACCTCAACCTGCTTGCGGCAATGGCGATGGCATCATCTTGTGGCATGACTCCAGAAGAGATTGGCCAAGCTTTTACAACACTAAAAATGCCCGAAAAACGGCTTGAAAAGGTGGTAAAGAGCGGAATTTGCTTTATTAACGATTCCTACAACGCCGCGGAGCCCTCTTTAAAGGCGGCGCTCAGCTATGTAAAAAATGAAAAAGCTTCGCGCAAAATTGCAGTTATTGGCCAGATGAAAGAACTTGGCCGCTTTTCAGAGGGTTGCCATAAGGCCGTTGGCGAGCATGCTCTTGAATGCGTGGACAAAATCTACTGTTTAGGCGAAGAGTGTGCGCCTATAATGAACGTTTGGGCCGATAAGCCATGTCGGCTGTTTACCGACTTTTCCGAACTTGTTGCCACACTGAAAAATGAACTACAAAAAGATGATCTGGTACTCCTTAAGGGTTCTCGATCAAATGGCTTATGGCGAGTTTTAGACCATTTTAATTAGAGATCGATATGCTACATTGGTTACAGGAATATTTACAGACAGACCTTGGCTGGCATGTGCCCGCTGTATTTGGCTATACATCAACGCGAGTCATAATGGCTGCGCTTACAAGCCTTCTTTTTTCTCTTTTTGCGGGTCCATACTTTATACGTAAATTGTTTGAGCTTAAAATTGGCCAGCCTATACGTGAGATGGAGGGCTTTTTGCTTGGAGATTTGCATAAAAGCAAAAAAAATACACCTACGATGGGTGGCATTTTGATGATTGCTTCGATGCTGCTGTCACTTCTGCTCTGGATGGATCTTAAAAGCGTATTTACGTTGATTTTGCTTTTGACTACGCTGATTTTGGGGCTCCTTGGAGGCTATGACGATTATCTCAAACTTCGCTACAAAAATTCTAAGGGACTATCGGCACGAAAAAAGCTTATTGTACAGGTTCTCTGGGCATTATGTATTGCTGCCTATTTACAGATTCCATCGATTTCTAACTGCTTTGAAGTGCCGGTAATTAAGGAGTTTTTCTCCGATGTCAAATTGGGACAAACCCTTACTTTAAAAGACTATTCCAGCCGCCTCTACGTGCCCTTTTTTAAAGAGCCCATTTATATTTTTTCAGGAATCGGCCTGCTCTTTATGTGGGCATTTTATGCCTTTGTTATTGTGGGTTCCTCTAATGCTGTAAACCTTACAGATGGTCTTGATGGCCTTGCCACAGGTCTTTGCATGTTCGTTGCGGGTGCCCTTGGTACTTTCGCCTTTTTAGCCAAT
Source organism: Verrucomicrobiota bacterium (assembly GCA_018239765.1). Classification (GTDB taxonomy): domain Bacteria; phylum Chlamydiota; class Chlamydiia; order Chlamydiales; family FEN-1388; genus SZAS-7. The sequence goes on along the minus strand of JAFEGT010000052.1, from coordinate 10,013 downwards.
AACCAAGACCTTGCGCACTACCTCAACATACTCTACGTGGAGGGTAGCGGCGAGATTGCCATCTACATGGCGGCCATGTGCGGGGCGTGTCTTGGCTTTTTGTGGTTTAACTGTCATCCTGCACAGCTTTTTATGGGCGATATTGGCTCACTTACTTTGGGGGGAGTGCTTGGCGTTACAGCGGTGCTTTTGAAGCGCGAGTTTTTCTTGGGTCTTGTGGGCGCTATCTTTGTTGTGGAGGCTCTTTCTGTTATTCTGCAGGTGATGAGCTATAAGCTACGAGATAAAAAGCGCATTTTCCTCTGCGCGCCGCTTCATCACCACTTTGAATATAAGGGTTGGCCCGAATCAAAGGTTGTAATACGTTTTTGGATTATTGGACTGCTCCTTGCACTCATTGGGCTTGCGTCTATTAAATTTCAGTGAGGATCTATGAGGGCTGCAGTACTTGGTCTTGGAAAAAGTGGAATATCAGCTGCACGCTATCTCCAGCAGGCAGGCTACAGGGTTGTTGCTACAGACGATAAGGCAACGTCTGCTCCTGAGGGTATTGAATTTTCTAAAGATATCGATCTTACCGGCTGCAACTTTGTTGTGATATCGCCAGGTATAGCTCTTACGCATCCAGTTGCCAAAATGGCAAAAGATCTTGGCGTCGAAATCTTTTGCGATGTTGAACTTGCCTTTAGAAATGTGCAAGATGCCAAAATCGTTGGCATAACAGGCTCAAATGGCAAAACAACTACGACAAGTCTTGCCTGCCATATGCTTAATGCCTCTGGCATCAATGCCAAAACAGTGGGTAATATCGGTACGCCAATCCTCTCCGAAACACTTTCTGGCAGCCTTGTTGTTGAGCTTAGTTCGTTTCAACTTGAGACCATGTCAAGTCCGGCGTTAGATGCTGCTGTTATTTTAAACATTACTCCAAACCATCTTGATCGTCACGGTACGATGGAGGAGTATACAAAAGCCAAGCTTCGTATTGGCTCTATACTTAAGCCAGAAGCCACTTTGTGGGTGAAAAAGGGGCTGTTTACAGGCTACCATCAGTTTGGTTTTGATGCAGCGTGTGAGCTCTATACAGACGGTGCATATATATACCGTTTTGGTAAAAAAGAGGCTCCTATGCCTCCACTAACTGCCCATAATGCCGAAAACTTTTTAGCAGCCTATGCCCTTGCCTGTTCTCAAGGGGCAGATCCAGAGCTGTGTGCAGCATCCTATGCGAGCTTTACAAAGCCAAAACATCGTCTTGAGTATATTGGCAGCCATAATGGCGTGCAGTTTTATGATGATAGCAAGGCTACAAGCATCGATGCGGTGCTCCGTGCTGTGGAATCAATCGATAGGCCCATTGTACTGATTGCAGGCGGCGTGCATAAGGGGTATCCCTATGATGCATGGCGTGAGCCTTTTACAAAGAAGGTTCGATCGCTTGTGCTCATTGGTCAAGCGGCTGATATTATCGAAGATGATCTACAAAATGCGGTTCCTATTGTTCGCGCTTCTACCTTTGAAGAGGCAGTTGAGAGAGCACGAACGCTTGCTCGCGAGGGTGATGCCGTGCTGCTTTCACCAGGCTGTGCAAGTTATGATATGTTTACCTCGTTCGAAGAACGAGGTAAAAAATTCCAACAGCTTATTGGCCTTAGCGATCACACTGCTTGAAGTGTACCGGTTTTACCTTTGGGCAGACGCAGCAGCCTTCATCAAAGACCTTCACAACGTCGGGCATATTCCAGCTTTCGATAAATTGCTTTAGAATCTTGTTGAATTGCTTATAAGCAGTTACCTGCACCTGGTGCCCCTTGCCAACAAATTCTACAAGAACAGAATTTGGGATATTCTCATGCATATAAAGAGAAGCACCTGGAGGTACAACGGCATCAATACTTCCATAACAGATCATTGTAGGCACTGTAAGTTGTGGCAGGAGGGGGCGTAAATCTTCTGCCTGTGCACCTGTTGATATGTTTAGGAGGATTGGAAGTGTTTCTGTTAAAAAACCTTCAACTGTGTAGGCTTGAGCATTGGCAACCTGGGTTTGGCAAAGCTCATTAAAAAATGCAGGAGCGAGAAACTGCTGTAAAAAGGCTTCGTAGCCTATTTGAGAAATTATTTCGCCAAAAAATTGAAGCTGACAGCCTGTTTCAGCTGGAAACTGCCAGTCACATGATGGAAGAATTTGGCAGGTTTGGTCTGTGCAGCTTGGGTCTAAAACGGTAACAAGTGGATCTGCGTCCTGTAGAACAAGCTTGCAAATCTCACCAGGATAGCGGAGGCTGTAGATAATACCAATATTGCCGCCATTAGAGCTTCCTACCCAAACAACGTGGTTTATTTTGAGCTGACTAAGTACTGATTTTATGTCATCAGCCCAAATTGTATAGCTATAGTCTATACTATTTGGGTCCTCAGATGGTTTTGGGGTTGTTTTTGACGATCTGCCAAATCCTCTTAAGTCAACAGCTATCGTTGGATAGCAGCTGCAGAGCTCATCTTGTTGGCAGTCGAAGCTATCAGAAGAAAAACCATTACCATGTACAAAAAGAACTACAGGCTTTTTGCCGTCGAATTTTCCTTGCATTTTGACATAGATTTCGGCTTCAGGAACAAATCCATCTTCAGTGTCGCGTGCAGGAACAGTTATGCACTTCTTTTTTATTTTGCAGCTATGTTTGTTTAATTTTGAACAGCCATCCGGGCAGCAGTCTTGCCCTGCGAGTTGCAGAGAAAAAGCAATAAATAACAGTGCGGCAAGCGACTTCATAGATCTCTCCTTTTTGAAGTCAGCCTAACAACTGCTTATAGCGATTGTCAAATAAAAACATAACAAATAAAAAACCCCTAGATCTCATAAGAGCCCTAGGGGTTTGAAAAGAAAGCTTGTAAAGCTAAATCTTAGTAGCGATCTCTACGATCACCACCGCGACGGTCTTCACGGAAGCCACCACGGAAATTACCGCCACCTGTACGAGGACGCTCTTCGCGTGGTCTTGCTTCGTTAACTGTAAGTGG
>JAFEGT010000052.1:0-6926 GCA_018239765.1 Verrucomicrobiota bacterium | reverse complement strand
CCTTTTGAACGGCCTGTGTCTCTATCGATGATCACTTGCGCTGATACTACTTCGCCGTAATTAGCGAAAAGTTCACGAAGTTCGTTTTCTGTTGTGCTGTGCGGTAAGTTACCGACATATAATTTTTTTGCCACGGAAAGTCTCCTAAAAATACTAAAAATTGTCACCTAAGAATGAGAGGAATACTGGGAGACAAAACCAAATTATCACCGCTAAGAATACTCTGCACAACCTAGGACCCACCCATTATCGCTTAAATCGACATTTTTGACAGCAAAAACTATTAATCTGACTAAAAAATCGTAAAATACTGATAATAAATGACTTGAAAATTGATTTTTTAAAGAGTTGATTATTAATATCTTTTTGAGTATCGTTCAGAGTAGATTCACAATTGTAATGGACTTTGAAATGCAGCTTTCGATGGCAGGCATACATCCCGATTTTGCGCAAGAAAAAAAGGCCCCACAACGGTCTGTGGGCGTCACTCGCAAAGATACAATCATTATTGCGATGCTTGTGAACATTGCTCTCTTAGCTGTGCTTTTTGCTACTGCAAGTAGACAAAGTCAAGCCCAAACTGTGCCTCTGCAAAAGGTAGAACCGCTTGTAGCACGTTTTGAGACTGTATCTCAAGTAAATGCATCTCAAGTAACGAAAGGATCTCAAGTTGTAGCTCAAGCACCTGTAGATGAGATTGACGAGCTGCTTAAGAGCTATGCCCAAAAAGCCCAAATTGAAGCAAAACCTGCCGCAGAAGTGCGTAATGAGCCTGCTATTGCCACTGCAAAGCCGCACTATATTGAAGTGAAGGTGAAAAAAGGTGATGTGCTTTCAAGAATTGCACGAGCACATAATGTGAAAGTAGAAGACATTATCGTTCTTAATGGTCTCGAAAGTGCTAACGTAAAAATTGGCCAGGTTTTAAAGATACCCACCACAATAAAAGCGGCGCCTCAAGAAACGGTAGCTGAATTTTATGTCGTTAAAGAGGGCGATAGTCCCTGGAAAATCGCGAAAAAGTGCCGCATTGAAGTAGAAGATTTGCTGAGACTCAACAATTTAGATGAAGCCAAGGCAAAAAACCTCAAAATCGGCCAAAAACTCCGAATCCGCTAAAGACAAGGCTAAAGGCTAAAGGATAAAGGATAAGAAGGGCTAAAAACTGCTCAAATCCATTTATCCTTTATCAAGTATCCTTTAGCCTTTAGCCTTTATCTTTTAGCCCTTCTTTCGCTTTACCCATAAATGACTGCCATTGTATAAATACGCCCAAATTTCTTAAGGTCGTTCATGCTACTGTCTCGTCAGCTACTGGTGGCTGCTATTATATTATACGTGCTTGGGTTGGTGATGATTTTTAATACATCATCAGCAGAAGCGATCGATCTTGCCCACTATGGCAACACGCATAATGCTTTCTTTAAACAGATATTTTATACGCTCATTGGAGCAGCGGGTGCCTATAGTATCTATCGTCTCGGCTACAGGCGGCTTTTAGAGTTTTCTCCCTACGCACTTGCCGGAATTTGCTTTTTACTCTTACTTGTCTTTGTGCCTGGAATAGGCATGAAAGTAAACGGGGCTCGTCGCTGGATAAGTATTGCTAAATTTAGCCTGCAGCCATCTGAATTTGTTAAATTTTTTGGCCCATTTTATCTCATCTATCGACTTTCAAAACAGCAAGGACAGATAGACAAAAATCAGTTTTTTCGCTTTGCAGCCATACTCGCGGTGCCGATGGTGCTAATTTTGCTTGAGCCAAATAATGGTACAGCAGCCGTTTTTGGGGCCGTTCTTGCAGTGGTATGCTTTTTAGGAGATGTTCCAAAGCGATTTTGGCTTGCACCGCTACTTGTGTGCGGTATTTTAGGACCAGCACTTGCTATGCAGATGCCATATGTAGCAAAGCGTATTGAAGTGTATCTACACCCAGAACTTGATCTTAAAGGTAAAGGCCACCAGCCACATCAGGCAAAAATTGCAGCCGGATCAGGTGGGCTCTTTGGTAAAGGCCCTGGCAAAAGTCTGCAGAAGCTTTCATATCTTCCAGAGGCGCAAAATGACTATATTGCCGCTATTTTTGCTGAAGAGTATGGCTTTGTTGGCATACTTCTTCTTATTTCTACCTATGCCTGGCTTGGATTTATTGCCTTTAGTATAGCCATGCGTGCACCTGACAATGCAGGGCTCTATATGGGCTCAGTTATAGCCTTTCTCTATACCTTCCAATCTTTCCTTAATTTAGGTGTGGTAAGCGGCTTGATGCCGCCAACAGGTTTAAACTTACCCTTTTTTAGCCAAGGTGGCTCATCGCTAATTGCCAATGTATCGATGCTTGGAGTGCTGATGAGTATTGAAAAAACAAGAGTTGAGGTGCCATGCGAAAGCGTATCGTAATTTCTGCAGGGGGCACGGGAGGTCATCTTTTCCCAGCACAAAATCTTGCAAAAGAGCTGTCAGATGCAGAGATTGTCTTTATGGCAAAGGGGCTTGCCACCAATTCTCGCTTCAATAAAAGCCATAACTATACAGACATCTCAAGTGGGCCAATAGCGCTAAAGTCGATTTACTACATCTGTAAGGGGGTTATCGAGAGCACAAAAGCGCTACGTGCCTTTAAGCCAGATCTTGTAATTGGTTTTGGTAGCTATCACAGCTTTCCAGTTCTTGTTGCAGCCAAGTTATTGGGCATTCCTATAGTGCTGCATGAAGCCAACAGTGTTCCTGGAAAGGTCAACCGTCTCTTTTCGCCATTTGCTCGCGTGACGGGGATTTTTTTTCCAGATTCAGCAAAGCACCTTCGTGGCAATATCCAGCGAACAGATATCCCTCTCAAGGCTGAATTTCAGCATGAAAATCGCCCAACTAAAGAAGATGCGCGTCGACATTATGGTTTGGATGAGCATGTCACGACCATTCTTGTTTTTGGGGGCTCTCTAGGGGCAAAAAAATTAAACGAGCTAGCTTCTGCAAGCATCTCCAAGCTGTCACGGCCTATTCAGGTAATTCATTTTACAGGCGGCCCAACTGAGGCTATAAAAGCACAGTATAACGATGCCAATATCAGCTCTTTTGTAGCGGAGTTTGAACCTAATATGCAGTATGCATGGGCAGCAAGTGATGTTGTGCTTTCGCGATCTGGTGCCTCTACTGTTGCTGAAGCGATAACATTTGCAGTGCCAGCACTTTTTGTGCCCTATCCTTTTGCGACGGATGCTCACCAGGATAAAAATGCAGATTACGTCACTCGCGAGATTGGTGGAGCGGTGTGGCATAAAGAAAAGGATCTTGAAGAGGAGATGCTGACTCAAGCGCTCGATGCGCTTTTAGCAAGTCAGCAGCATACAAAAATGAAAGAGGCCCTTATACTAGCAGCCAATACAATGCAGACTAAGCGATTTTCAGATCTGGTACGTGAGGTTTTAGAGTGATCTATCATTTTATAGGAATTGGTGGAATTGGCATGAGCGGCCTTGCCCGTATTCTCTTGCAAAGAGGATGCAAGGTGCAGGGGAGTGACGCAGCAACAAGCTATGTTACCGATGGATTACAAGAGGCAGGCGCTACTATTTTTATTGGCCATGCTAAAGAGCATCTTCCAAACGATGCCACTGTTATTTACAACTCCGATATTCCAGCAACAAATCCAGAGCTTATTGCAGCTAAAGAGCGCAGCTTGCCGCTTTTACACCGCTCAGATCTGCTTGTAAAGCTTATGAGCGAGCATAAGGTGCTTGCTGTTACCGGAACACATGGAAAAACCACAACAAGTTCACTTCTTGCGCATGTCTTTTGCTCTTCTGGCAAAGATCCAGCATTTGCCGTAGGTGGGCTGTTACTTGGCAAAGAGCTTAATGCAGCTCACGGCACAAGCCCCTACTTTATTGCTGAAGCAGACGAAAGTGATGGCACCTTTTTAAAATATACCTGTGAGGGTGCAATTGTCACCAACATCGACAATGACCATCTTGCACACTTTGGTTCATGGGATAATCTCGTAGACTCTTTTAAAACCTTTACAAGTCGCTGTTCTAAGCCTGAATATCTGTTCTACTGTGCAGATGATGCAACGCTTCGTTCGATGAATATCAAAGGCACTTCTTATGGATTTTCTGAAGGTGTCGATCTTCATATAGAAAATTTTCATCAAAATGGTCTTCAGATAGAGTTTGACATCCGTACAAAAACAGCGCTTTACCAAAACATTACTTGCAATCTATCAGGAAGGCATAATGCGTTGAATGCAACAGCGGTTTTTGGCCTCTCTCTTGCCCTTGGTGTTACTGAGGCAGAGATCCGAAAAGCGCTTATAAGCTTTGCTGGGGTAAAAAGACGCCTTGAAATGAAGGGCGAAGCCAACGGCATTACAGCCTTTGATGACTATGCACACCATCCTTCTGAGATCAAGGCTACATTAAAGGGCCTGAGAGCGGCTGTCGGTGATCGCTCCATCGTGGCAGTGTTTCAGCCTCATCGCTATAGCCGTATGCGCTATGTGATGAAGGACTTTGATCACGTATTTGACGATGCTGATATTGTCGTAGTGACAGACCTATTTACTGCTCGAGAAGCTGCAGTTGAAGGTGTTTCTACTGAAGCAATCCTTGAAGAGATAAAAAAAACCGCTCCAAACTGCATCTATATGCCGCGCGATACTCTTGTTGAGCAGCTTGCATCAAGCGTGCCCAGCTCTAGCGTAGTGATTACTATGGGTGCTGGAGATATTACTAAAGTTGGAAAAGAGCTCCTTACACATGTACAGCGAGTCTGAGCGTAAAATACCTCTTAAAAAAGCAGTTTTTTATGTGCTGCTTTCTGTTTTTGTGATTTGGGGATCCCTTATTGTCACATGGCTTATTCACCAGGCGGTGATTAAGTCTCGGCAGAATGATCCACGATACAATATTGTTGCGCTTGCACAGAGCTGTCCTCAGGCTCTACACCTTGAAACATGGCAGCTGATCGAACTTTTAGAGCTTAGCCGCGATATGCCGCAAAATCTCTATGCGTTTGATCCAACAGCTGCAAATAGCAAGCTTATGGCCTGTCCTGTAATTAAAAAAGCCGTCTGCCGCAGGCAGCCTCCTTGCGTTGTGCACGTGGACTATGTTGTACGAGAGCCTTGTGCCCTTATTGCCGATTTTTCCAACGTCGCAGTGGATCGCGAGAAATTTTGCTTTCCGCTAAAGCCCTTTTTTACGCCAAAGCGTCTTCCTAAAATCTATTTAGGGCTTACGGAGCTATCGTACAATCGTGCGTTAGATTCTAAAGAGGCAGAGCTTGCCTTTAAGCTTCTAGACTACCTTGAGGCCAATTTTAGCTGCCCGATAACCTCTATAGATGTACGTAATGCCTACGCTAAAAGTGCCGGCAGCCAAGAGATTGTTGTGGTGTTAGACAATCAATATTTACGCCTCAGCCCACGAGATTATGAGTCGGCACTTATGCGCTACAAGGCGCTTGAAGCCACAATCGGCAACGCCCAAATCATCGACCTTCGCATCCCTTGCATCGCCTTAACCAAGTAAGTTATGAAAATCCTGTTACACACCTTTTGCGCGCTTTTATGCATAGCTATACCCATGCAAGCGCGCGTCGTTCGTTTTGTCAACGGCCGCATAGTAGCTAATCACAGCATTACTCCTGGAGAGCTCTGGATATCTGATGGTAAAATTATTGCCCCTTCAGAAAAGGCTGACTCTACAGTGGATGTTGCAGGGCTTATAATAGCGCCAGGACTTATCGATTTGCAGATTAATGGCGGCTTTGGCATTGACTTTACAGAAGAGCCCGAGCGGGTGCTAGAAGTTGCAAAAAAACTTCCGCAGTATGGTGTGACCTCTTTTCTTCCAACATGCATTACCTCATCAAAAGAGCACTACCGAGATTGTCTTACAGCACTTCGCGCTCAGATGAACGCTGCGCATGATGGTGCAAATCTTCTCGGTATTCACCTTGAGGGCCCATTTTTTAATGTTAAGCAAAAGGGGGCGCACAATTCTGCCCTTGTACGGCCTTGCGATTGTGTTGAAACGCCGGAGGAGCTTTATGGATCTCTTGAGAAGGTAATGATTGTAACACTTGCTCCGGAGCTTCCTGGAGCTGAAAATATTATCTCCCAGCTACATAAAGAGGGTATTATTATCTCTTGCGGCCACAGCTCGGCTACCTATGATGAAATGCAAAAAGCAATGAACTGGGGCTTAAGCTTTGCCACCCACCTTTTTAATGCAATGACGCCCTTTCATCATCGCGAGCCGGGAGTTGTTGGATCGGTGCTTGGCACCAGGGGGTTTATGTATTCTGTCATTGCTGATCCTCACCACCTTCACCAAAAAGCGCTTGAACTTGCCTATCGTCTAAACCCTGAAGGTCTCGTTCTTGTAAGTGATGCTATGTCAGCTCTTGGCTTGCCTGCAGGCCATTACCATCTGGGCACAATGCAGGTTGAGGTAGATGAGGGGAAGGCCACAATCTCTGGTACAAACATCTTAGCCGGCAGCATCATTGCCCTTGATAGCGCCATGCGCTACCTTGTAGCTGCAACGGGTTGCTCTTTAGTAGAAGCTATTGACGCTGCAACAATTAAGCCTGCTACGCTGCTCCAGATCCAACATCAAAAGGGCACACTTGAAGTTGGCGCCGATGCTGACTTTATTTTGCTCGATGATACTCTCCATGTCCATTCTACCTATATCGCTGGAGAGTTGGTGCCTAATGCCTAATGAGGGCCTGGCTTAGGATGTTGATTTAAGGGTGTTTTACAATATGCTATTTATGCAAAAAATGTCCTTAATTATCAGCCTGAAGGGCTGGGTTTTAATAGCCTAGGGCAACGCCCTAGGTTTCAGATTCACAATAAGTTGCAGGCTGAAGGCCTGCGTTCTAGTAAACCGTAAGAACGTAGCATGCTAGGGTCAATA
>JAFEGT010000051.1 GCA_018239765.1 Verrucomicrobiota bacterium | reverse complement strand
GCAGGCCTACAGCCTGCAATATACATTACATCGTAATCCTAGGGCGCTGCCCTAGGCTCTTATAACCCAGGCCGTTGGCCTGAAAACGGATAACTCGAGTTTTGCAAGAGGCTCTAGAGATTAAGATTTTTATCCGACTTAGGTAGCATATGCGGGCCTTTCAAACCTCACGAGACTATCTTGCCTATCCTGCCCGATCCTACATATCTTGTTAATTTTTCCTAGACAGAGCCATGTGGCTGCATATCTTGTTACTATTTATTCGATGATTTCATCTTGATGATTTTCAAGCGGACGCGTGATCAGCATCACCGCTCTGTTGCCAGTAAGAAAAAGGTAGCTCCAGTGAAAAAACACCTTTATGCGGCTCTTAAAGTCAATCAGGTAGAGAATGTGCACCGCTGACCAGACAAACCAGGCAAAAAAACCGGTCATCTTCAGCTTGCCCATCATGCCAACCGCTTTACCCTTGCCGATCGTAGCGAGTGAGCCTTTGTCAAAGTACTTAAAGGGCTTTCGCTCTTCTTTTGGAATTTTTTTACGTATAATTTTGGCAACATAGTAGCCCTCTTGCTTTGCAACAGGAGCAAGGCCAGGAAGTGGCCCTGTTGGCGTTGTCAAGTTGGCAGCATCGCCAATTACAAAAATATTGGGGTGACCTGGGATCGATAGATCCTGCTCCACAAGCACTCTTCCCTGGCGATCTAGCGGCACATCAAGCGTCTTTAAAAGTGGAGAGGCGATGTTTCCTGCTGCCCAGAGTACTGTAGGTGCTATCAAAAGCTCACCATTTACAATCACGCCCTCTTCAGTAATACCAGAGACTTTGCTGTTAGTCATCACCGTAACGCCAAGTTTTTCGAGGTCTTTTTTTGCGCGTTCAGAAAGTGCTTCTGGAAAGCCGGGTAGTACGCATGGAGCACCTTCTATCAAAAAGATCTTGGCCTGATCAGGCCGTATCTTTGTGAACTCTTTTTTCAAGCCCATAAAGGCAATTTCGGCGATAGATCCCGCAAGCTCAACACCTGTTGGACCCGCTCCAACAATGGCAAAGCGTAAGAACTTTGTCGCTTCGGTGTGGTTTGGGGCACGTTCAGCCTGTTCAAAGGCCATAAGGATTTTTTCGCGTATGTAGGTGGCATCTTGTATGGTTTTAAGGCCAGGTGCAAGCTCTTCCCACTCATCGTGTCCAAAGTAGCTATGGCGTGTTCCTGGAGCAAGGACAAGGTAGTCAAAGTCAAAAACCATGCCGCACGCAAGATGCACTTTTTGGTTAACCTTATCAATGCGCTCTACGGTACCCATAATAAAGGAGGTGTTTTTGCTTTTACACAAAATTGAACGCACCGGCGTGGCAATATCTCCGGGAGATAATGCACATGTAGCTACCTGGTAGAGAAGAGGCTGAAAGAGGTGGTGGTTGAGTTTGTCGATGACAACAACGTCGGTGTCCACTTTTTTTAAGTCTTTTGCAACTTCAAGGCCGCCAAAGCCGGCGCCGATGATAAGAGTCTTCATTTCCAGGTTGCTTTCTTTAAGGGCTTATAGGGTTTCTTTTTTCCAACTTGTCGTGCACACCAGCCCTGAAGGCCGCCATTTACTTTAAAGTCATTAATAGGATTGTGAAGATTGTAGTTGTAGATCACCCTTTCTACAAAGTGAAAATGTCCAAGAGATGACATTTCAAGTAGGGGGATCATAAAGGCAACATCGCCTGCTGCCATAAAAAACTTGCCCTTATGCTGCAGATCGCGCTTTTTGATTTTATGAAAGAGGCCAGCATAAAAGGTGCGAAGCTGCGTGGTGCAAAATTTGTACTTTCTAAACTTGTTGTGGGAGCTTATGAAGGCCGGGATATGGTCATTGTCAGAAGGCAGGCGCCCTTTGGGTTCGCTCTCCCAGTTGCCGTAGGTCATCCAGACATTGGGGTCGCTATAGACTTTTGCGAGGTGGCTAAATACATCATTGCCGCGCAACGTGTCATCACCATCAACGGTGACAACGACCCAATTTTTTTTGGCTTTACGAACGGCGTTGTAGATGTTGGCAAGCATGCCCTTTCGCTTCCAGTTGTGAACAAGCTTTATTCTGTGATGGAGGTTATGTTTTGTAAGGTAGTCTTGAACGATGTTGCCGGTTCTATCTGCCGATAAGTCGTTGATGTAGATGGCTCTCCAGTGCGGATAGTCCTGACGTACGATAGATTCAAGGTTCTGAATGCAGTACTGCTCGTTATTATGCGAGGGGATGACAACATAAAAAAAGACAGGTTCACTCTTCTCGTCTGCATTTTTTTGGGCCCACGCGCTTGAGCAGATCAACAGAAGCGCTACAATCATTCGCCAGTTCATAAGCATTCCCCATTTTTGCTCAGCTTGTCGCGAGATCATTTTTAAAGCAAACCATTTTTGTTGATAAAATTTTGTCGAAAGTGTAGCGTGTTGCACAGCATCTAAATTTTTAATGGAGGAATTATATGCAACGACATTTACTTACGATCATGTTTGCCATGAGTCTTGCGGCTCATAGCATAGCATCAGGTGCAGTACCTAATAAGGTACCAGCAAAACCTGCAGCGACACCAAAACCAATAGCAAAAGTTGCCCCTAAGCGTGCTGCGCCCGCAGCAGCTGTTATAAAAAGACCAGTGAAGGCTGTAGCGCCTGTAAGACCAATGGCAAAACAGGCTCCTAAGCCGGTAACCAAAATAGCCCAAAAAGTAGCCCCAAAAGCTGCTCCAAAAAAAGTTGAAAACAACAGGGCACGATTTGCTCATAAAAAACATTTTCACAAGCACTCTAGCTCATCATCATCCTCATCTTCTTCATCATCTTCGTCATCCTCATCTTCTTCTTCAGATTGCCATAAGCCAACAGACAAGTGGTTTATCGTGGTTCACGAGAATGCAGATGCATCTACAGTACTTTCAGTGCCTGAGTATGCTGATTTTGCAGAGCGCGGTACCTACTTCTCAAACTATAGCGCCATCACACACCCATCGCAGCCTAACTACATCGCTATGATTGCTGGCGATACCTTTGAGCCACCTGAATATGGTGATGCTTCTGTAGATTTTCCTAATCCCGATCGTCCAGATGCAAATTCAACGATCATCGACCTGATCGAACAGAGAGGTTTAAGCTGGAAAGTCTATATCGAAAACTATCCAGAAGGCGGCACAACAGATGATTTTAGGTTTCTTGTCTACCCTATGCTTGGCGTTATCTGGGACTTAGAAGTATCAAGTGGTCCTGCTAAAGGTCACTATCCAGCAGTACAAGCCCTATTTGGCGCGCAAACAGGCTTGCCTGCGGCTACACTTATTGCCACCCCAAATCTAGACGGCACTCCGGGTCCTGGCCAAGATTTTACTGGCAAAATTGTAGTTGTGTCTCGAGGTACTTTTAGTTTTACGTCAAAAGCGAAAAACGCACAAGATGCCGGCGCTGTGGGCGTTATTATCTACAACAGTGTAACTGGTACTGGTATTTTTACTCGTGGTGATATCTTTGCCGCTGGTGGTGTGGATCCTACAGTAACTATTCCCGTCTTTGGCATTTCACATCCATCTGGTCTTGAGATTGCCGCTGGTGTAACAACTGACCCAACTTCAACAGGTCAGCTTATCGAAGATCCCTCAATTCCCGGACACACCGCCCAGTCTCCTGCAATGTATGCCCGAAAGCACAATCCATTTATGAGCTTTTTGAATATTTCACAAAACCCTGCAAGGGCAAGTAAGCTCGTAAATGCAAGAGAGTTTGCAAAAGACCTGGAAAATGATTCAGTGCCAGATTTTGCATTTTATATTCCAAATCAATTTAACGATGCTCATGACACAGCACTTGTTCAAATGGACTATAACTCTCCTATAACAGAGTTTGTGCCATACTATGGTGGTCAGGCATTTGCAACAAGCATAGGGGTTGCGCTTGCTAATAAAGCATTTACAAAAGACCGCGTCATCGTTTTAACATTTGATGAAGACGATGCTTCAGATAGTACAAACAGAGTATACTGTGCGTTTGTTGGCGAACATGTGGAGAAAAACAATGTTGTCGATGCGCCTTATAATCATTACAGCCTTCTTCGTACCATCGAAGATAGTCTTAAAGTGGGAACACTTGGACGTAATGATACAACATCGGTTCCAATGACCGGTTGGAGAAAATAGTTTTTCCTACAGGCCGATTCAGTTCTAGAATCGGCCTTTCTTTTTCTTTCTTTTTCAAAAAACAGTAGCAAAAAAATGGTTGTTGATTCATGAATGTCAAAAACCATGATATAAGGAATCATCACGATGAAAGCAGTGATTTTTAATGAGTTTGGCCCCTCAAGTGTCTTAAAAATGGCAGATGTACAAGATCCTGAGCCGAAAGATCAAGAGATCCAGATTCGTCTTGCCTATACCGGAGTAAATCCTATCGACTACAAGATGCGTCAGGGCTATCTAAAAGATATGATGCCCTATCAATTTCCCATAATCCCAGGTTGGGAAGGTGCGGGCATTGTCTCAAAAGTAGGTAAAGGCGTCAGACGCGCAAAAGTTGGCGATGAAGTGTATGGCTACTTTCGCCTTCCAGAGGTGCATATGGGTACCTATGCGCAGTTTATTGTTGTTCCAGAAGACCTTGTGGTCCATACACCAAAGACATTAAGCCTAAAAGAGGCAGCAGGTATACCCCTCACAGCACTTACTGCTTGGCAGGCGCTTTTTGATTTTTCAAAGTTGCAGGCGCATGAAACAGTGATGGTGCTAGGCGCTGCAGGCGGTGTTGGCGGCATGGCGGTGCAGATGGCAAACTGGGCAAAGGGCACAGTGTACGCTACAGCAAGCTCCGAAAAACACTCCTACGTACTTGGCATGGGAGCCCATAAGGTGTTTGACTATACTCAAGATGATGTGCAGGAGCTTCTTTTTGCAAAAGAGCCTCATGGTGTTGATGTTGTGGTGGACTGCGTTGGGGGAGAAACAGCAAAAGAGGCTTTTTCGCTTGTAAAAAAGGGCGGAAGAGTTGTAAGCGTAGTCGAACATGGCATAAAAGAGCTTGCGCCGAGTGGCGTAGAAGCTGGATTTATATTTGTGCAGCCTAATCGAGATCAGCTACATGAAATCGGAGCGCTACTCGATCATAAAAAGCTTAAAGTGCCAGAAGTTGCAGAATTTCCACTGTCAGATGCGGCAAGTGTCCAAGATAAGCTCGAGACACGACGTGTAAAAGGGAAAATAGTGTTAAAAATATAGTTTAAGAGCGATGGACAAATATGGGACGAGTTTGTATACTAACGTCCCTTTTTGTCTGAGATCTTGAGTTTGCATAGGAGAATCGAAATTATGGCGCTATCAAAAACTGAAGTGCAAAAGTATAAAAAGCGTCTCGAAGAGCTGAAAAATCAGATTTCGACCGCTCTATCCAACTGTACTGCTGAAGTAAAAAAGCCCGATGAGGCTACAGGATATTCACAGCATCAGGCAGATCAAGGTACAGATGACTTTGATCGACGTATAAGTCTAGAAGTGACAAGCCAAGAATTTCAGGTGCTTCGTCTTATCGAAAGAGCTTTGGAAAAGATCTCTGAAGGTACGTACGGCGTTTGTGATATAAGCGGCGAAGAAATTCCTAAAGCTCGCCTAGAAGCTATGCCCTACGCAAACACCACTGTGAAGGCGCAAGAAAAGCTCGAGCGAGGGCTTATTTAGTGACAGCGAAACGCTGCCTTATTCTTGCACTTGTTCTTATTGCTCTTGATGCCTTAAGCAAAATGTGGATAAATCAACTCGTGGCGACAGTTCCGTCGCCGCTACCATACATGGTTTTTTCCGATTTTTTTGGCATTCGAATGCAGATTACCCATGCCATAAATATGGGTGCTGCATGGGGAGTGTTGGCCGATTTTCCAAATGCGCTTGTCTTTGTGCGCATTTTGTTGATCTCAGCACTTATCGTCTATTTTTTTGGTGTCAACCATCGCCCAAGCTGGAATGTGCCACTCTGCCTCATCATCAGCGGGGCAATAGGTAATGTGATAGACTATTTTCACTACGGCTATGTAATCGACATGATACAGATGAACTTCTGGGGCTACGACTACCCAATTTTTAACATTGCCGATTCAGCAATCTTTATAGGCTCATTTTGGATTCTATTCTCTGCTACAATGGAAAAATCCAAGGCATGATCCGAGTAGAACCAGGACAGGCGCCTACCTTTTTTGCCTCTAAATGGATTCATTATGATCTGTTGATAGCACCAGAGGCTATGAAAAGTCTTATGGAGCATCTTGGAGCGAATCTGTTTTCCACGCTAGGTGTTACGGCAAAAGATGGCCATCAGGTAGAACAAGATGCGTTTTTAGATAATTATAGACGCTATATAGAGACGCTAAAAGAGGGAAGAGTCCCAGATGAGGCAGCTCATCGCTTCTTTTTTACACTTGCCATCACCAAAACTCTTGATGCGCTACGTGCTATTGACCTTCCTGGTGATAAAGAGGTGATTGTTCCCTATGCGCCGCTTATTCAGATGCAGATGCATCGTTTTAACTACTCTCCGCTTGATGGCAAGTTTCATTCTATGTCTTTTGGTGAAAAGAGCATCACATGGGGTGTGAGGCTTTCCTACCCACAGCTCTATCAGTCTCCTGAAACGCGCATAGTAGAAGATGCAACGGATGAGACGAAGTTTGTAAATAGCCAGCTCTTTCAGACTCTTAAAGGTTGGGTGCGGGCCAATACACAGCCAACGCCATTTGTTATTGATGGCAAAAAGCAGGTTGAGCCTATGCGTGTCGACAAAGAGACGCTTGCATGGGTAGCAAATCACCCACAGCTTGCACAAAATGGACTTGCAGTATGATTTTGGGACTTGTGCACAATACGCTTATCGAAAAGGGTATAACCGTTGCTACGGCAGAGTCGTGCACGGGCGGAGCTCTTGCTGCAGCATTTGTCACAAATCCAAATGCATCGAGTTATTTTGCAGGTAGCATTGTTGCCTATAACAATAGGGTGAAAGAAAAGCTTCTTGATGTTACAGCGGTTGAGCAATTTGGCGCCGTATCTGAAGAGGTGACAAAAGAGATGGCGCTTGCGGTGTGTCGCAAGCTTGAAACTATGCTTGGTATAGCAGTGTCGGGTATTTTAGGACCTGCGGGTGGGACCGAAGAGAAGCCTGTTGGTACTGTCTCGGTCTCTTTTGCATTCAAAGGTGCTATTGTGCGTTCGTGGACTATGCATCACACAGGTAGCCGCCTTGAAATCATGGACAAGACCATCGACGAAATCCTCAACGAACTTCAGAAGTTTTTGTTAACTATTCTGGAGTGACTCACTTTAGTGAGTCTTTCTTTAAGGCCGATTCATCGGCCTTTCTGGGGTGTGCTCGGTCGATAAATCGACCGAGAAAAAGACTCACTAAAGTGAGTCACTCCAAAGGGATTAACAGTTCTTGACGGCATAAGGGGCATTTGTTACAAGGAGTCGGAATATTGAAATATCCGGGCACGGGCACGCACACGGGCACGGGCACGTTTTTTAGGAGTCATAAAGATGATGATAGGTACTGTTCTTTCGATTGTTGTTGCAGCGGTCTCTTTAATGCGGCCCGAATTTACTCTTTCTCAGCATGTCTGGGCAGGAAACCTTCTTCTTCTTTTTGTGGCCTTTTTAGCCCTTATAGTCGCTCACAAATCTGTTATGCGTGCCGAAACAAAGGTCATGGGCTCAGCTCAAGCTCTTTTTATAAAAGATCGCAAAATCCCTTTTTTGTTTGCAGCACTCTTTGCACTGCTTCTTATCTCCTTTATAGCTCCCGCTTATGTAGCGGTAGTGGCGTTTGGTATTGGCTTTGACCTTCTCTATGCACTTATAAAGAGGCTCTTTAGCTTCACTCAGATGCCATTTCTTATAGATATGGCCGCACATGATTTAGAAAAGTCTGAGGAATCAAAGGTGTATGAATATCTGGAAGTGGTAGTAGATGCTACTGCAAAAGCTATTAATAAAGGCCAAACATTTCGCGCGTCAACATCTCTAAAAGCTATCCAGACATTGATTGAAGGGTATGTGCGTCAAGTGGCACAGGCAGGCATGCGCAATCCTGGACAAAATGGTGGCCTTACCTTTTTAGATAAGGTAAATTCACTGGCAATTTTTGTGTCGGAAAGACTCTTGTGGCTCTTTGAACGGGCAATTAAGGCAGGTATGCAGCCGGCGTGTGAAAATATTATCTCTGAACTTGGTAGGATGAGCGTCTTTTTTGCTCGCTATAATGCAGATGTCGCTGCAATTCCTGTAGCGTTTTTAGATAAATGTGCCGCTGTTGCAAAAACTCACGAACAGACTGATCTCCTTATACGTATTGCGCTCACCTTAAGCGAAACAACAAAGCAGCTTTTAGCCTATAGCAAAGAGAAAAATGAGTCGTTTAGAGACCTCATTATGACCTCGCTTGTTACTCTTGAGCAGAATGTAAAGACAATCTGGCGACAAAATAGAGAAGCAAATGTTGTGCTGTTGATGCAGCCATTTGCAGAGATCGGTGAATTTATTGGCTCTGATCAGATGAAAACATTTCCCGATCGCGACGAAGTGATTAAACAGATCCGCCGTGTTTTGACTGAGTTTCAAGCCCTACAGGTAGTTACCAAGAATGTGGAGACGATGGCGCCACATGTAGGTGAAGATTCTGCCTCAAGTTATCAAGAAGATATGAAATAATTTCGTCTTGCTAAATATTGTGTAATATGTTCTCTTGGTTGGCAATAACCAGGAGTACGTATGAAATTTTCAATCTCTACTAAAGTGCTTGCACTTCTGCTTGCAACTCAATGTCTCTTCGCTGACGAAGCCGAATCTGAAAATTGGGCTGCAGATGTTCAGCAGTATGTAAAACAGGCACTTGTCGATGCCGGAGTAACACTCAATCAAGATAGCAGCGATTCAGACTGCAAAAAATGTCCTCCAGGGCCAGCAGGAAGGATGGGTCCACAAGGCTATCCAGGACCTAAGGGTGACGAAGGTCCACGAGGTCCACAAGGACCGGCAGGTGTTAGAGGTCCTACAGGTCCAGAAGGTTCAATCGGTGTAGATGGCGCAACAGGGCCCACAGGCCCAACAGGCCCAATTGGTCCAACGGGAGAGCAAGGACTATCAATTACAGGTCCAACAGGGCCGCAAGGTGAAACTGGTCCAATAGGCCCAACAGGACCGCTTGGAGGTCCAACAGGACCTGCTGGTCCAACCGGACCTACAGGTGTAACAGGCCCTACGGGCCCTCAAGGTGCAACAGGATCAGGAGCAACTGGCGCAACAGGTCCGACAGGTGTTGTGGGAAATACCGGTCCATCCGGCCCAACAGGACCTTCTGGTCCAACAGGCCCAAATGGACCCACAGGTCCAACCGGCCCAACGGGTGTTCAGGGTATTCAGGGGCCGTCTGGTCCAGGTCAGTCATTACAATTTTCTGGCACTGTCTTGATGGTAGGTAGCCTAAATAATCCAACAGTTTTAGGCGACAACATAGACACTGCCTATGGTACAACTGCAAATGGAAACAAACTTGTTACCTATATTGCTCTAAATACCGGTTCGGTAATTAAACTCGGATTAACTGCTAGAGACTTTGCAAGTTATACTACAGGTAACCAAGTTTTAGTTAGGGTTTGGGTTAACGGAGTGCAGACAACGCAAAATGTGTTTGATCTCGGAGCTGCAATTCCTGCTACGTTTGTAACTCTTTCAGGTTTTACTATAATCAATCCAGGTGATCGGATTGGAGTTACAGCTGAAAAGTTTGCTGACCCATTTCCTGGGCCTGCAACCTGCCCTCTTACAGTGTCTCTTTCTATAGATTAAGAGTGCGCTGAAAGGATTGTGATAACGGGGCGCTGATTTCAAGAGGCGCCTTTGTTACAGGATGAATAAATGTGAGCGTTTTATGGTGTAGAGCGATAGCATCTCCATGAAACGCTTGCTTGCTTCCATACTTTTTATCACCCACAACTGGGTGGCCTATCGTTGCAAACTGCACGCGTATTTGATGATAACGCCCTGTGACAAGCTCTACAGAGACTAACGAACGGTTCTCGCGATATTCCAATACTTTGTAGTGAAGGATGGCGGGCTTGCCCTCTTTTGCAACTCTTGATTTATGCTCATCATGTACAAGGTTGTGCTTAAGTGTGCCCTCTTCAGGCTCTACACGCCCCTCAGCTAAGAGGATGTACGTTTTTTCAAGCTTTTGTTCTCGCATCATCTCCTGCAGGCGGCTGAGTGCTTTTGAGGTTTTTGCAAAAAGCACAACGCCAGAGGTGGGTCTATCAAGGCGGTGAATCGGATGTAAAAAAACAGCTCCGGGTTTGTTGTGCGCCTTTTTTATGTAGGCCTTTGCCTGTTCCTCGAGACTATCGGCGTGATGATCAGAGCTTTGTGTGGCAAGTCCTGCAGGTTTGTTGAGTGCTAAAAGGTGGTTATCTTCAAAGAGAATCACTACGCTGCCTCACAGCTTCGTAGAGAATAAGGGTTGTTGCCATGGCAACGTTTAAAGAGTCAGCCGCGCCAAGCATAGGAATGCGCACCTGAATATCTGCCTGTTCTTTAAAGGCGTCGCTGAGGCCAAGCTGCTCTGTGCCCACAGCAATAGCGACAGCCTGTTTCATGTCTACATTGGTATAAAGCGCTTTTGCCTGTGGCATAGCAGCAAGAATTTTTACCTGATGTTTTTTAAGCCATGCAATAACCTCTTCAGAGGTCGCTTCTACAACAGGGACTGTAAAGAGCGTGCCGCAGCTTGCGCGTACAACATTAGGATTAAAGATGTCGGTGCAGCGGTTGGCAACGATGAGGGCTGTAACGCCTGAGGCATCGCTTGAGCGCAAAATGGTGCCGAGATTGCCTGGCTTTTCTATAGCTTCTGCTACAACAAAGAGGGGATTTTTTGTCTTTTTTATAAGCTCATCAAGATGCATAAGGCCTTTACGCTCTTGTCTTGCTACGCCAATAAGGCCGTCGGGACGGTCTCTATAGGACATCTTATGAAACACCTTGGATGATGTTTCGATAATTTCAGCGCCGGCAGCTTGC
>JAFEGT010000050.1:56677-58359 GCA_018239765.1 Verrucomicrobiota bacterium | reverse complement strand
TTCTTTACCAGTAAGCAGGCGAAAAAGCGACGATTTACCAGCGCCATTTCGGCCGACAAAAGCCAAGCGCTCGCCAGGTTGTATACTAAATGAAGCATCGTCAAAAAGAAATTCGCCATTATAAGCGAGGGAAAGGTTGTCTACTTGAATCATAGATGGAAAACTATAAATAATCAGGCAATTGTTTAAAAGGATTATTTGCGGAAGATGCCTTTAACCTAAAAACGGCAGTTGGAAACGCTCTATCAGCACAATCTTTTGAGCCAGAATCATTTGCGCTCGCGGGCGCCTTCTCGACTTGAGAATGTTCGCCCGCGAGCGCAAGCTTAGCAAATGATTCTGGTTCAAAATCTTGCATTGCTAGAGCATTTCGAACTGCCGTTTTTAGGTTTAACCAGGTCTTTATTTTGCGTGAAATTATATTTTTGTGTATAATTTCGCGCTATTATGAAGAACTGCGTTTTAGTATTTGTTCTATTCACAAATTTGCTTTCTGCGTCATCTTTTGATGAACAGGTGCTGTACGCTCTCAAAAAATATGAGGTGCCAGGCGCGGCGGTAGCTATTGTAACATGCGATTCTGTCGAGCTCTGTAAAGGCTATGGTGAAGATACAACCGAATATACCCAGTTTGGTATTGGCTCCTGCACAAAAGCGTTTACAGCGCTTCTTCTCGAGCAGCTTATAGATGAGGGGAGAGCCGACTGGCACGATCCTGTACTCAAGTTTTTACCCAATTTTCGCCTTTATGATGCAGAACTTACTAAACAGGTAACGCTACTCGATCTCATCTCCCATAAAACAGCCATAAGCCGAAATGACCCATTATGGGTAATGCAGGAGTGCCCAAGGGATAGGGTGCTTGAGCTGTTGCCACACTTTCTTCCCGCTGGAGAGTATCGTAAAAGCTATATCTACAATAACTTTATGTATGAAGTCGTAGGGCTTGTTATCGAAGCCATTACAGGAAATACTGTAGAGGAAGAAATGCAGGCACGCATCTTCAACCCGCTTGAGATGTACGCTACTGAGTTTACAAAGTCAAAAGTGCTTCCTGCTGCCTGTGGAATCACCTCCTCTGCTCATGATATGGCAAAGTGGCTGCAGCTGCATCTACGCTCAGAGGTCGATAACCCACGCTACCAGGTTGCCAATAGTGAAGGCAGCTACGCAAGAGGCTGGAAAAATAGTGGTGGCATTATATCGCACGGAGGTCTTGTAGAGGGCTATGTGGCAGAGGTTCTCTTTATTCCTGAGCAAAAAATAGGGATTGCAATACTTACCAATAGCTCGAAAGGTGGCCATTACGTAATTTCTGCAATACTTCATGCCCTTTTAGATATACCAGAGCGTGACTATCCAACAGAAAGGCCTATTGTGCCTAGCGAGTTAGACCATCCTGCAACGGACTATAGCGGCAGCTACTACCATCCTGCTTATGGTACAGTCCTCATCAATGATCAGCTTGAGCTCATGTACGCCAATGAGCGCGTGCAGCTTTATCCAACAAAAGAGGATAGCTTTGTCGGGCGTGTCGGTGTCCTTATGAGGTTTGGCATGCCATCAGTTATACCTTTTACCTTTGTGCGCACTCATGGCTCTATTGAGCTGCATATCCCCTTCGAGGGCTTTTACGATCCTGCTCCTGTCTGTTTTAAGCGTAGCTAGTGTCTAGTTAGCTC
>JAFEGT010000050.1:37581-56564 GCA_018239765.1 Verrucomicrobiota bacterium | reverse complement strand
AGCTCTTTGTCAATGTATGCGTTGTCGAAGTCCCAGGAGAGGTTGGCCTTCGGTTCAAATCCAAACACAGTAATTGGGTTTGAAGCGCGACTTGGCTGCTCATTGAAAAAACGTATGAGCTGTTGAATTTTTGGGGTAAGCTCCTCCATGTATAACGGCTCTCTAGCTTGAAGAAAATTAATAAGAATTTCGTTGAGCTGTGCCCGTTCCTCGAGTCTCAGGTAGGTATATGGGTCCACATGTACCAAGCCCTCTAGGTATGCTGCAGCATTAAGTATGCCTTCGCCAAGTTTTTTACGAAAGCTTGCGCGCCTTTCAGCAAAGTTTGATTTACAAAACCATTGATACAGGTCAGGGCGAGTTTTACATATTCGCTCAATTTCTGTAAGCGTCGACGAGTTGTGGGCGTAGAGCAAAATGGTAAAGCGCTCAACATCGTTCATTCTCATGAGCCGAGTTGCATGCTCGCTACGGATCGGTTCCTTTGGGGGGTAGTCAAAAGGAGTTATTTCACATGTGGAGCGATCTTGAGGTGAATAGGTGAAGTGCCCGAATTGCGAATGAAGGCTAAAATCTGTGAAAATTACAGTCTCAAGTGCCTGACGCTCCATTGCAAGTGCGTTTTCATTCCAGCCAATAACATCAGAGCGAGGAAGAAGCTCACGTAATCTCTTTTGCTTTTCTTTACCCCTCACAACATCTACAAGATCTCGAAACGCGTCGACCTTTATAACGCGAACATTCTGCAATTTTGTGCGGTAATACTTACGAAGCCAGTCTGCGCAATTTTCACGGTCGTCAACAGAATAGAGAGAGCTAGACATCTTCTGCAGGATATACTTTATGTAAAAATCAAAGCCGCCCAGGTAAATGTCGTGATCTGTGTCGTCATTTTTTGGAGAGCCCCAAAAGAGGCGGCTAACGGTCGAAAGAGCAAACATATAAGTCCTAATTCGCAAGTATTATTTAACAAGTACAAAGCGTCTTGTTTTAGTAGTTTTGAGGTGTGAGGCGTAGATTTCGGGGTATTGGCTCTTTATTGCGTCGCTATCGAGCCTGTTGATTGTGGTTGCTTTCCAGGTGGCTACGCCTT
This sequence comes from Verrucomicrobiota bacterium, assembly GCA_018239765.1. Classification (GTDB taxonomy): domain Bacteria; phylum Chlamydiota; class Chlamydiia; order Chlamydiales; family FEN-1388; genus SZAS-7. The sequence continues at coordinate 55,471 of JAFEGT010000050.1, read as the reverse complement.
GTATGCCAGCTGCATTACCTATAAGCGCCTTTATCCGGTTTTCCAAATACTCTTTTTCGCACTCAAGAAGTGCAAGCTTCTTTTTAACGCTGTCAAGTTGGTCAAAGAGCGTTTTGGCCTCATCAGTTGGAGCAATCATTGTTGTGCTGGGTTCTAATCTGCTATAGGCTTCGGAACACTCTTGAGCCTCAATATGACGAGCGAGTAGTTCTTGGGCTTCATGTAGGTAGTGAGCAAGGTGGGGATGGTCTACTTCGTATGAGCCATGTGAGTAGTGTGGCTCTAGCATTTTTTTTAGCAGCAGCTCTAACGTAGCATCATGTTCCGTCTCTGTAGACCAGGCGAGGCTCTCCGGAGGCAGTTTAAGCACTTTCTCCCGGCCGATGCTATACCTGTTTGGTCCTGCATTTGTGAGAAATACGTATGGCATGATTTAATGTTATCATGTCTAGTAACAGGTTATCAAGCTCGATCTATAGCTTGGACTTCCTATACATGAGCCTTTGCAGAACTTTGCAAAATCTACGCCGGAATATCAGCGCTAGAAAATGAAAAACCAGATCAAGAACCGCAAGAGAGTGTTGTACAATCGATTTGTTTGCAACTTCTCATACGTAACTACAAAGAAAAGCTCCTAAATGCGCTTGGCCTAAAAGATAGGCAACGGCTTGATTTGATAGCAGAATTAACCCGGAAATTTTTAGAAAATTTGGTTTTGGTATTTAAGGATTTATTTCTTAAAGACCCAGAGGTAAGTAAATCAATGATTCTCGCAAACATTTCGTCACTTTATCCAGCTTTATTGCAGATCTATCACTATTACGTTCCCGAAGAGTGTAAGGGGCAGTTGGAAAAATCCTTAGTAGTATTTCTTATCAGATCTCAAAAGAGCCGATTGCAGCTGGTCTACTTGAAGAAGTAGGGGGGTTAAAGAGGCAAGTGAGCACTTGAGAAGCAACAGTTTTTCAGCTTTTGAAAGCATTCGAAGCTTTAAATATTCCCATTGCGAATTCATAAATGAGCTTCCATGCTACAATTGGGGTCATACAATTAGAGAGCCCCAAGTTCTTTCATTTTACTTGCAAATATTCTCATGCTGCTATATGCATACACACCTAATGAAAGAAAAAGCTCTGGGTATTTATGCAACCTGTAGGATTGTCAGATAAAGTAAAGTATGCAATAAGAGAAGAAATGAGCCAAGTTGTGACCGCTCTTCTCTACGATGATGGCTACGAAAGAAAGGCCCTGACAAAGTTTTTTGAAGAGACCATTCTTTCAGAAGTCAGGCTTTCACGAGCTACCGTTAGCCTTGCTGTTTATAGACTATACCAGATCTATAATGATCCAAATGGTAATGGGTTTGAGGGAGACGTGTCCCTTATAAAAAACAAGATGAAAAAGGTCTTTGGGAAGGTAGTCCAAACGCTGTCACATGTTCCACCTTTTCTTAGTGCACACTATCTGAAAGTAAGTAGTTGCATAATAGGCGAGATTGAGGCGAATTACGCTAAATATAGCAGGTTCTACGTAGATGTCACTACAATGCCTGGCAATGTTCATGCCCCTTTGGCGTCTGCATTACGAGTTATGAGCTATAAAGTCAGCTTTGCAACAGTTCGAGAAATTAGTGGAATGATACTCTTAGAGATTTGCCATCCTAAAAGCCCTCAAGTTGCGCCGAAAAAAATGATCGATTTGCCTAAACAGAAATAAATCGAGTGAATCGCAGATCCCGGCCCCTTGCACCGGCCCCTTGCATTTGTGCATTTGTAAGAAATGCGTATGGCGTCCTACAATCCTATTATGTCTTCTATGGGAATCGCAAGAGATCTCTTTACCTATACTGAATAAAGTGCTATTATAGTTTGTTTATAATGAGCAATCTATGATTCGTGAAATTCAATTTTCCCCATCAACTTTTATTATAGATAATGATGATACGCATCTATTTAGTAAAGATGTGCAGGCTGACTACAGAAAAAGATCGGCTCTAGCCATTGGCAGGGCTTTGAAGAAAGTAGAGATGTGCGAGAAAACCGAGGAAAAGCTCTGCGATCTTTTTTTTGAAGTTTTGTCAGACTTTGGCGCTGCTCGTAAGGAGATTGCAGAGTTGCACAATAGAGGCGATGCAAAAGGTTTTGGCGAGCGAAGAATGAGCTTTCGGGGTGATTGCTCGACCCCTTTTGACGATGTGTATAAGCCATATAATGAGCGGATACTTGCAGAGTTTAAAGATCTTTTAGAGCCATATAGGGAAGAGCTTACAAAGCGCGTTCATGAAAAAATTAAATTTTCAGTATGGAATACGGCTGAAGGAGATACTTCTTCATTTGAAGTCGAGGTGTTTGATGAGGATGAAGTAACTGCACTCAGCGAAATGACATCTATTGAAACGCCCGAGGATTTTCCTGACGAACTTTTAGTGGCAAAAGAGCTTGATTCTGAAAATTTTGAAGTTCTAAGACGCGCTTATGAATCTTTGTACGATTCTCAGTTTGAAAAGGCAACCAAGATCGATCTTATTAGTTATATACGCACTCTTCATAAAAGGTACCCTTATCTTCGAAAAGGTGTTTGGGGAGAGTTGCGTGTAAATGATGCAAATTTAAAATCATTTTATGCTCTTGGAACGGTGCGATTTACTGTGAATGGCAAATCAACTGTCGTCTCTCAATACCTCATCTGGCTTCATCGCGATGGCAAAATGCATCCGTTAGATAGAATGCGAAGGCATACTATCTCTACTGTTATCCACCAACCGGCATTTCTTATAAATCCCACCCTAAAAGAGGTGAGTCGCTTATTTGCCAAGGCGATCTTATGGAATAAGCAGCAGGTTAAAGAGTTAAAAGAGTATGTTGGGCTGTTTCGTGCCTATTTTACCCATGCATGCTGCTTTTATCGAGGAAGCGCATCTATTGGGGAATATTTTGAGACTCTGCTCTATCACTACCAAGGCTTTCGTCTGCAGTACTCCAACAAGAAACTTGTTGATCTAGAAGCCTTTGCCACTCCCTTACTTTCGGAGTTTCTGGCAAATTATCACTCCATGATTCGACTAGAAGTCTAGATCGCGTGGTCTGACCTGGTTTTGACCGCGTTTTCACGTCTTCATGAATTGGATATATTTGACTTAATGGACGTGGCATGTTACATCAAAATAAACTCTATGGAGAACAAGGGTGAGACTTACCAATCAATCATTTACCGCTGTTGCTAACCTTGGGCCAGATCAACGGCTTAAGTGTAAAAATGTCGGTGACAAGGTTATTCTTGAACCAATCGAAAAAAAGTCTATTTCTTGGCGAGATAGAATCATGGCATTTTTTGGATGTGGGCCTTGCGCACTTCGAAATATAACGGGTTTATTTAATGAAGCACTTAAAGAAAAAAATAGTGCGGTTGCTGTTGATGCTATACATAAGCTTAATCTTCAAATTTCAAAATTTAATGAAAAGGGTCTCAGGAAATATATTGGCTTTTTGCAGATTGCTGCTATTAATGAACCGATTAAAAGTAAAACAGTTGTGCCCAATTCTGCAACGCCTACTCCGCCAGCATCCGTTAAAACAGTTGACCAGGGGTGGGAAGGGGCTCCTGCCGGCACATATGAAATTCGAGGAACAAAAACGCTATGCATATATCGTCTTGATGGTCTCTTATATAAAAATATTGATGCTAATCAAACTCGTCTGGAAATCGATACGTTTCTTAAAGGAGGCATTCCAGCAGAATTATTTAATCATCGACAATTACAATCATTATCATTTGGTAGATGCACTGAAATCTCTGGTTTACCAAAAGAGATCGGACAGCTCGATAATTTAAAATCTTTGTCAGTTCACTCCAAATACTTTCAAGAGGAAATACCGCCAGAACTTGGAAACTGCAGAAAATTACAAAAGCTTACCCTTAAAGGGATGGCAGTTATCTTGCCGTCAGAGATTGGCAAATTATCAGACTTACGGGAACTCACGGTCAAGGCATGGGATCATATACACTTGCCTGAAGAGCTTTCAAATTTAAAATCTTTAGAACGGTTGACAGTGCTTGGCCATTCTAATCAAAGTGTGCCAGAGAATATTGGTAATTGCAAAAAGCTCAGACACCTTACCTTGGAATGCCGCAGTATTGAGGAGTTTCCTGCTTCATTATGGGAACTTAGCAATTTAGAAAGCTTAGTAATTCACTCAGACACCCTCAAGGAAATTCCCGCAGATATTCAAAAACTTACAAAATTGCGTCACTTAACTGTGGTATCAAAACATATCCAATTAAAAGACGTTCCTCTTTCTTTACTCCCTTCATTGGAAACCATAGATGTGAGGAAATGGGGGTTCATGGTGCTGGGCGTGTAGACGCTGCACACCATTTATGAAAACGTGGGCCAGGCCTGGGCTGTCAACTTAAGAACAAATTTCCTCTTAATCACGATCTCTTGAGATCGAGATTAAGATTCCTAAAGGGCTGCCTTTATGGGTGCCTTATCGAAAGTTCTGTTTTCAGTTTAATGAGCGCTGGGGGAAGTGAGCCATGTTTAAGGGCCAGTTTTTCAGCGCGATCATAGGCAGCTTTTGCTTTGGGGCCATCGTAGCGAGAGTAGTAGAGCTCTGCTAGGTAGTAGGCAGATGAGATGTCATTTGTATCGAGCTTTTCGTAGGTTTCTAAACACTCTATCGCCTCTATAGGCTTGCCAAGCTGCAGCCAGCATATCGCAAGCATAAAGTGGCCCGAGCGAAACTCTGGGCAGCGTTTAAGCGACTGAACGATGGCATCCTTTTTCTTCATAATCGACTCTCGCGATTCATCCACATACAAGAAAAAGGGCTTTAGGCTCTCTTTATCAACCCGCTTATAGTACATATCTTCGGCAAGGGAGTTTTGTGTTATCAGACAAGGCTCTTCGGTCTGTATTGCCTTTTTAAGATAGCCTTGCGCGAGGGTTTCTTTGTCGGTAAGAATAAGGCTGAAGGCATACAGGGTGTTGAGCATTTTATCATTAGGCATAAAGGGTAGCGCTCTAGCATAGCAGTCGGCCGCCTTTTCAAAATCGCCTGTAGAAAGGTAGATCGACGCCTGGTTAAAAAAGGCCATCCCAATAACCTCTTTTTTGGTGCGTTTTGGCAGGTTTATCAGGTTTATGTTGAGGTATTCATCGTCGTGAATGTGCACACCGCGCAACGTCGTTTCAATATTTATGGCGCCTGAACGCATGAAGATGTGTCCTGGAGGCGTGATGATCTCAAATGGTAGCCCTATACGCTCTGCAAGGCATATGTAGAGCGAAGATACTCCTAAGCATACGCCTCGACGTGCTTCAAGCACGTGGGGGAGGAATGTAAAGTGGTCAATATTTTGGCTGTAGGTAGAGTGTGGAGGAAAACGAAAGCCAAGTTCATAAAAGATAAGCTTGTTAAGCTCACGAACCTTGTCTTGATCAGCGGCATTTGCTGGCAGGCGCGCCATCACTTGCAGCGCCATAAGATCAAGCATAGCTTCGTAGCGGCGGATCTCACTAAAGTCCTGTAGCTGCGTTAACAGCAGTGCGCGTGCAAGGTCGATGTCAGGGGAGTCTAGTGCCAAAAGCTCCGGCAGAGTTTTTGCGCTGTTGCCCTTTAGCTTGCGGTTGGCAAGCGATTTTGCCACCTCGTCAATGCTCGCAAGGCTTTCATCAGATATTTCGAATGCTTTTCTTGATTCAGTAGGGTTAATCAGCGCAATAAAACTATCGATAGAGCTTGGAAAAGAAAGGGGCGCCTGTTTGCCGCTTTTTCCTGACAAAAGCTTCCAGGCATGTTCAAGAGCGGGTGGGTATTGATAGAGTTCATAGTAGGCAAGGTGTTCTCGAATCGAGGTGGGGTCGAGACTTTCGTACACAACCTTTGCCTCGACTGTGCCCAAAGAAAAAAAGATCAATAGTAAGAAATGCTTCATTCAGAAATCTAACCTGCCAACAGCTTGTAAAGGGAGTACAATATCATAAAAGGCGAATTGATGTGCATGCCTATCGCCAGTCGGTGCTATCGGTTGGGCGGCCTTACGCATCAAAAGTCAATATAAACCAAGAGACTCGCGAGCTGGCTAGCGACTTTGAGTAAAATTGTGGACCTGACTTGTCGTGTTGATTTAAGGTCGATTTACAAATATCTTTTGGCCTTCCCTTCTGACTGCGATCAACTCTTTCCTCCTGCCATCGTCCTCACAATCCTCCTCGTCGTCATCGCCTCTGTCGGTCAATCGCTCCAAGCCGCCTTCGATCCCTAAACTAAAGAATAACAAAATTTTCATTCACAAAAATCCCTTTACTAGCCATTCTCATACAGATTATTTTCTTAACTAGATAGTGAAATGAATGGCGACCCTTAGTTGTCCTAAACAGGCTGTCTATAGGCAGCGAAGACCCGAAAAAACGGTCCTCTACGAGGTTACAAAAAGACACTTTACAACTTGGTCTAAGCAGCAAGAGAAGATCCCATATCACATCTCAAACGCCTTCCAAAAATACCTCGGCTGTGGGATTTTAGCCAAAGGCTTTGCCTGTGCTCACTGTGATGGCTGCAACAAGGACCTGCTCATCCCATTTAGTTGCAAACGTCGAGGTCTCTGTCCATCATGTAACCAGAGAGCTATGGTAGAAACGGCAGCGCATTTGATAGACAATCTTCTCCCTCGCATAGGCTATCGTCAATGGGTGATGAGTTTCCCAAGAAGGATACGCCACTACCTGGAAACACATGAAATTCTGCAAGCCGTGCTCAAAATAGTTATCGATGAGATTCGAAAAACAGTAATCGCTAATAATTCTACACTCCTCAAGCCCCAAATTGGGGCGATAAGCTTTATACAACAGTTTGGTAACACACTCAATTATCATCCTCACTTCCATATTATCGTAGCAGATGGCCTCTTCAGCAATGACCAAGGTATACAGTTTCAAGAAGCAACCCTTACACAAGATGATATTCAAGACACACAAGAGCGCATCCAAAAACGTGTCTTGAGATATTTTTGTAGGCAAGGGTTCTTTTCTAAAGAATCAGTAAACGAGATGCTCGGCTTTGAAAACAGCGGCTTTTCGTTGGATGCAAAAGTTACAGTTCAGAGTTTTGATGAGAAAGGGTTAGAACGCTTGATACGATACTGTGCAAGGCCCCAAGCAAATGCTAAGGTATAAAGGCTAAGGGCTAAAATTTTTCCTTTATCCTTTATCCTTTAGATTTTCGCTTGTTCCTTATCCACGACGTCATCGTCATCATTTTCATGGAGTGTTTGCACCAAATTCACCTTTAAGGCCTCAAATAGCGTCCAATGCACAAAAACGGCTAATAGATGCTCCAAAATCTATGCAAGAGGCGATAGAGAAAACGAAAAAGGCATCCAAGTCGTGGGCCCAATTGATTTCGAGAATTTATGAGGTTGATCCACTAAGCTGCACAGGCTGTGGCAAGAAAATTAAGATAACAACGTTTGTAACCCAGCCAGAACATATACGACGCATTTTAAAAGGTATTGGTTGGCCCATAGATATCCCTGAATTTGACCCACCGTATGATCTTGCGGTATATGACATCTGTCATTTAGTGCCAGATACACAAGATGGTTTTCCAGAACCTGAAGTACAAATGCATTATGAGTATGTTTCAGGACCTGATCCACCATATATAGACCCACCTCATTGTGACAACATCTGTGACGCACCCCACTGGGAATATTGAAACCTACATATAGTTAACAGGGCTATTCTTGGCTAGGCTCCCTGCATTTCAAAAAAAGTCAGATTTCGATCAAAATAGGTAAAAAATCTAGGTAAAATCAAAAAACGGTGGAAAAAAACTTCAGAACATGACTTCAAGCGGGAAAAACTTCAAGTGGGTCTACCTGCTTTCCCCTAGGAGAAAGCAGGTAGACCCACTTGAAGTTCCAATACATTAGAATGTTGTGCTGCTTGCATAAAGTGCTCCCTATCAAATGAGAATAAAGCCTACGCGAAAGGCAGAAAAAATGAAAGGTTTTAGATCCTTTAGAAATTAACTTCTGTGATATGCTATTTTTGTTAAAGAGGTGCGAAATTTTGGAAAACCTACCGAATTGCCCGAAATGTTCCCACCCCTGGCTACCTATGGGCTGCTGCTCAGCAGCGAAAATCTCAATTTAACTAGCTGAATGTCAAAAAGATATTTGCCTCATTTTTTGCCTAATGAGGTGATAATGAGGCAAAAAGGCTATCCTTATCTTAACATATTCTTAATTAGTTATTAATCTAATGCTCATTTATAATAAGTATCATGAGCTGCTCTAATAAAAAAGGAATTTAATATGTCACTCTCAATACAATTTACTCTTCCGAAAAGTTATGAAGAACCCATCGAAATGCCTGTTGTAGGCTTGAAGATTAAAGACTTGGAACCTGAGAGTATCACCACTGCAAAAAGGGCCCATGATGAAGAAGTTGCTCAAGTAACTGAAAAATTTTTTAAAAATTCTATTCAATACGAAACTGATCTCAAAGAAGCCAAAGAAAAAGCCTCTCAGGCAGAAAGACAAATAAAAAGCGTCTTCTGGAAGCACACACTTTCTATTACATTACTCGCAATAAGCGTTTTAGGCGCCCTATTTGTAGCTATGCCCATTGCCTTAGCAATTATTCCAACAGGCTATTTTACATATAGATTTGGCTCAGCTTATTCGAGGCTTGAGAATGATATTGCAACGCCAAAGCGATTACTCAAACCAGAACTAACGCTCCCTTCATATGACCCAAAAAAAGATCTTGAACTCAAGACAACAAGAACTGCCGCGCAAGATGCAATAGCATCTATGAGCACGCTTGCAAAAATTGCAAATACAAAATACTCTGTGAGCGATCTGACAAACTTCGCACTTCTGGATAAAATGGGCGAGATATCAGCAGATAAACGCACGTCTTTTTATGCAAAATGCACCCAACTCATTCGATCTTATAGAAAGATTGTAAAAGAAAAACATTCATACATTCATGCTGCTAAAAAAGAACACACTGACACTGACATGGATTGTAAACTGCCTAAATTGAAGACTGAATCTAAGCAAAAAAATGTATTCTTCCCAAAAAAATCAAATAAATCAGCAGAAGATACTAAGAAAGCCATTAGTGAAATCCGCAGCACTTTGAAAACTCAAAATAAGAGATGGCTTAAGGACCGTCTTACAATCATCAACATGCGTTTTAAAGAAGTAAGTGCACAGTTAGAAGCACAATTTACGACTGCCAAAATTGGGGCTGTTTAGTTTAAGAATAAAATTAAGACCGCGAGGTTTTCGCGGTCGACCTATTCTTATACGCGGGAAACGTACTCGCCGGTTCTGGTAAAAGGGGCCGGGCTCTGTGATTCTGCGATTTGCATTTGCACCAACGTATCAAACATTCACAGTCTCGCCTAAAGGCTAAGGGAATTATAACAAGAATCGCATAATCGCAGAGACCGGCCCCTTTTGCACGAATCGCAGTATCCGGCGCCTTTTGTTTAATTAATATCATAAAATAGGGCCTTTGTAAATAAAGATTGCCATTATAGGAGAGCAGGAGAGCGGTAATTTCTCTGGGGCTATTGTGACGTAGTTAGCTCCCAGAGATTGCAATTTGACAAAATATAACATAACATGTTATAACTAGGTTAAAGGGTAAAAGAGCAGGAGGGTGCCATGAACTTTAACATCTATCTAAATAAAGGCATCGGTGAGCAAATTACTAAGGTTGCCAAAAAGTTGCACAAAAGTCGCAATTCCATTATCACCGAAGCGCTTGAAGAATGGCTTGGTAAATATAACAGCGTCCAATGGCCAGAGCATTTTTTTGACTTTGAGCCTGTGCTCGATGTGCCTGATTTTAAAGCAATGCGCTCTGACTTGAAACCTCTAGAAGATAGCGATCCATTGGTATGAATTATCTACTTGACACCTGTGTGCTTTCTGATTTTTTTAAAAAAGACCCCTCAACCATTGCTCACTTTGAAAAAATAAGCCCTAGCCAGCTTTTTGTTTCAACAATCACGGTAATGGAAATTGAATATGGCCTGAAGCTTCACAAAGAGCGGGAGATAAAGATACGACCGCTTTGGAAATCACTTCTTAAGTACATTCAGGTTGTACCGTTTAGTGTAGAGTGTGCCGAGGCTGCAGCAACTTTGCGAGCATCGCTTAAGAGTTCAGGGCAGCTTATAGGCCCTTTCGATATTCTTATTGCAGCAACCGGACATGCTCATAACATGGTCCTTGTTACCTCAAACATGAGTGAGTTTAGCCGTGTTCAGTCTTTAAAAATTGAAAACTGGAGAGTGTAACTTGTAATTGAACCTTTAAGAAAGTTGACAGCTCAGACCGGACCTCCAGAGTTTTATAAAAAATTTGATTCGGAAGAGGTCCTTGATAGTAACTAGCTTTCGTAGTATTATTATCTTATTTTCTTGTGGAGTACGAAACGATGCTGCGCAGCATGACGGCTTTTGCTAAAGCAAAAAAGTCCTACAGCGATGTTGAAATTGCCGTTGAGATACAGTCTGTAAATAAAAAGCATCTTGACCTGCATGTCAAACTTCCCCCTGAATGCATGCTCTATGATCCGCTTGTGCGTGAGGTGCTGTCACAGCATGTTGAGCGCGGCCACATCTACGTAAGCGTTCAGGTGCAGTTTCTTTCCGCATTTTCTGTAAATGTCGTTGCAAATACAAGCTATGCCAAAAGCCTCCATAGGGCAGCTCTCAAGCTTGCAGATGAGCTTGAGGTGAAGGTTGATAACGACAAGCTCTTCTTTACGATTTTACGCGAAAAGGGCGTGCTGCAAGCCAGTTTTGAGGTGCAGAGCGATGACTTTGAAGAAAAGCTGCGCGAGACATTGAGCGCCGCATGCCACGATTTTGTGCAGATGAAAGAGCGTGAAGGGCTGCAGATCGCCAATGAGTTTTTTATGCGCCTTGATGCCCTCAGTGCTATGCGAGGCCAGATTGAGCTTCTTTCTAAAGATGCCAAACCGAAGTTTTATAAGCGAATAAATGAACTTGTAGAAGAGCTTGTAGGAAAGGCCGCCGACGGTGATGAGCGCATTGCAAAAGAGATCGCCCTGATGGCTGATAAGGTTGATATTTCAGAAGAGCTTTCTCGTTTTGGATTTCACCTTGAACATTTTAGAAACGAAATGAAGGCTAAAAAGTCCGGCAAGGTGCTTGAGTTTATACTGCAGGAGCTTTCCCGAGAGATAAATACTATGGGCGCAAAATGCCAAGATGCGCACGTGTCTCGCCTTGTAATTGATGCAAAAAGTGAGCTAGAAAAGCTTCGGGAGCAGGTTGCAAATGTCGAATAACCATAAACTGCTTGGAAACCACTCCCATGGCCTTCTTTTTATTGTAAGCGCACCTGCAGGTACTGGTAAAACAACACTTGTAGAGATGCTCACAAAAGAGTTTTCATGCGTTGTACGCAGTATATCCTCTACAACACGTCCTAAGCGACCTAATGAAGTGGACGGGGTTGACTACTTTTTTGTAAACGAGAATGAGTTTAAGAAAAAGGTGGCCGAAGGGCAGTTTTTGGAGCATGTAACACTCTTTGGTGATCACTACGGCACCAGTAGACATCAGGTAGAACAGCAGCGCGCAGAAGGAAAGCATGTCTTTTTGGTAATAGACACACAAGGTGCCTTGCACCTTATGGGCCAGGTTGCCGCGACATTTATCTTTATCTTGCCGCCAAGTTTTGAAGAGCTTGCACGCCGCCTGCAGCAGCGCGGCACAGAAAATTACGACACACTCGCTAAGCGCCTTCATGAGGCTGAGCGAGAAATTGCCACAAGCACGGCGTATCAGTACGTTATCGTCAACGACAAGATCGAGACGGCCTACGAGGTACTCAAGAGCATTGTGATTGCAGAAGAGCATAGAATTCGATAACAAAAGGGTATAAGTAATGGAACTAGACTACAAAGATCAACTTACGAACGAAAAGCTTCTCAAGCGGTTTAACAACCAGTTTGAGCTCGTTCGTTACGCAATACAGGTTGCAGAAAATACCATCCGTTCAGGCCGTGAGCTTGACATATGGGCAGATTCTCAAAATGTATCCTATTTGATTCTATCTGAAATTGCGGCAAATAAAGAAGAGTTTGTAGAAATTCCTGAAGTCATCGTTGCACCAGTAGCTGCTAAAGTAGAAAGCTTTAAAGAAGAAAAGTCCGAGCGCAAAACCAAAACAAAGCGAAAAGCAGAAAGTGAATGACATTGAGTCCCTGGGTCAGGGAGTTGTGTTTGTATTGATTGCCTCCTTTATCGTCGTGATTGCGGCGATGGGAGGGCTGTTGTGGTTTGGGTGGTGGATTTCTCAAAAAAAAGGCTCCAAAAGCCCCTACAGCAGAATGCCGATGCTGCTTGGTATCGACATCGCGGCATCAGTTCGCAACTTTGTTAACGATTTTCTCTTAAGTCACGAGCAGCCTGATAATAGTCCTATCGATTTTGAACAGGCCGCTATCTGTTCTGAAACAGGGCGCATATTTCCAAATAGTGCCTTCAAGGGCAATTTTGTGAGACTTGACTGGAGTTTTTTACAGAGACGTTTTCCTGGGCGTTATGTCTCTTGGGGCAGTTTAAGTGAGCTTGAACAGGCGACAATACGCATGTGTCACGAAAGCCTTAGCGGCTATCAGACCGAAATCTCCTGCCCAAGATCACTGCCGCAAGAAATCGACACCCACTACGCCCTTACAAAGCCAGGGCCGCTCTATGTAGACCGCCATACGAAGATATTACTTGGATGGAAAGAAGTGCCAGGGACTGAGTTTGAGGTGCTTATTGTACAAAAGCCTATTTACGAATCAATTGACGATACATTATGACAAAAAAGACACTTATTACTTCTGCTCTTCCATACGCTAATGGGCCACTTCACTTTGGCCATATCGCAGGAGCATACCTTCCTGCAGATATCTACAGCCGTTTTATACGTCTTCAGGGGGAAGATACGCTCTTTATCTGCGGATCTGATGAGTATGGTATAGCTGTAGCCTTAAGTGCTGAACTCGCTGGACGCACTCCACAGCAGCATGTGGATCATTTCCATGCAATAAATAGCGACCTCTTTAAAAAGCTCAACATCGTCTTTGATCACTATTCACGCACAAGCTGGCCTGGCCACAAAGAGCTTACGCATCAGTATTTTAAAGATCTTTTGGCTAATGGCTATATCGAACAGCAGGAGAGTGAGCAGCTCTACTCTGAACAGGAAAATCGCTTTTTGGCAGACCGCTACGTTGTTGGAACATGTCCAAAGTGTGGTTTTGAACATGCTCGAGGTGATGAGTGCACATCATGCGGGGCAAGCTTTGATGCGACGGACCTCAAAAATCCGCGCTCAAAACTTACTGGAAGCCCTCTTGTACGCAAAAAAACCATACACTGGTTTTTGAGGCTCGATCTCTTTAAAGACAAGCTTTTGGCTTGGCTTGCTACTAAAAACTGGAAGAGTAATGTTGTTAACTTTATCAAAAGCTACATTCAAGATCTCAGGCCTCGTGCTATCACTCGCGATATGTCGTGGGGTGTGCCATTGCCTTTAGAAGGTATTACGGGCAAGGTGTTATATGTATGGTTTGATGCACCTATCGGCTACCTAAGCGCCACAAAAGAGTGGGCAGAGCTTAAAGGTAAGCCAGAAGCCTGGAAAGAGTACTGGTGCGATCCAGAAACACGCCTGGTACAGTTTGTAGGAAAGGATAACATCCCATTTCATGCGGCGATATTTCCTGCTATGACTATGGGGCAAAATCAACCCTATAAGCTTGTAGATGAGCTTCCTGCTAATGAGTTTTATAACCTCGAGGGTAAACAGTTTAGTAAATCTGACGGCTGGTATATAGATCTTGCAGATTTTCTTACACGCTACAGCGCAGATCAGATACGCTATACTATTGCTTCAAATGCTCCCGAAAATTCTGACTCAGAATTTACCTGGAAAGACTTTCAGATTAAGTGCAATAGCGACCTCGTTGGCAAATTTGGCAACTTTATCCACAGAACGCTTGTGTTTTTACAAAACAACTGTGCAGGTAAAGTTCCTGAAAAAGGGCCTTTAGATGATCGCGACAGACAGTTTTTACAAGATCTAGAAGCGCTTGTTGCAAAATGTGAGCATGCCTATAGCGGTTTTCATGTGCGACAGGCCGCAAGCATTATTATGGAGATTGCTGCACTTGGTAACGTCTACTTTGATGCGAAAAAGCCTTGGCAGCTAGCTAAAAATGAAGCTACTCGCCAGGAGATGAATACTGTGATTGCTCTTTGTGTAGAGTGCATCCAAACCCTTGCGCTTGTAGCATCACCTATACTTCCTGATGCATGCAGTACGATTTGCCAGATGCTGGCAATACCTCAAGGTAGCTCATGGAAAAATCGAGAAGCGCCAAAGGCTGGCACGCAACTGCCTATGCCAAAAACCCTTTTTACAAAAATTGAAGATGAACAGATTGCAAAGGAGATAGCCTTGCTTACACACACTACAGAGCAAAATAAGCCAGAACAGCCTAAATCAGAGCAGCCTAAACCAACAGAGCCCGCAACAGAAAAAGCTGCAACTGTAGACAACTACATTAGCTTTGACGATGTGCGAAAGCTCGACCTACGCGTTGCAAAAATTCTCACAGCCGAGCGAGTGCCTAAAAGTAAAAAATTGCTCAAGCTTCAAGTAGAGCTTGGGACAGAAAAGCGTACCGTCGTATCGGGTATAGGCCATCAGTTTGAGCCAGATTCGCTTATCAACAAGCATGTGGTGATGGTAGCAAACCTTAAGCCTGCAACCCTCATGGGTGTTGAGAGCCAAGGTATGCTCCTTGTAGGTGCTTCACCAGAAGATAAGATGCAGCTGATCGAGCTTAACGAGCTCCCCCCAGGCAGCCAAGTGAGCTAAAACAGTTGAACTAAACCGTTTTTGTTTTGGAGCTACACCAAAGTCTGTGAATCGCATAGGCGCTGAGTCCCAAGGCTGTAAGGCCAATTAGTACTACTGGCGCTCCACCTAGTTGATCAAGTAGGGATAAAGAAGCTGAAACCGGTTCGGGAGTCGATTCTTGAACCGTGGTTTCTAATACTGTTGTAGCTGTTTTTGCTACCGTTTTTGCTACTGTTGTTGCTTGATTGGCAACAAAATCTCTGGCTTGAGAGATGTGGATAGGCTTTCCAACCATTTTTACTGAGTGACCAGTGAGCTTTGATAGCATGGCTGCAAGGTTTTCATGCGGAATGGGTTGTCGCATTGGGCCTTTAAGAATTGTGTCAGATGTAGGCATTCCTAGACAGCCGGAAACAAAATTTTGTGCATCGGCTACCTTAACCATAAATTTTTTCATTCCTTCAGTCGTAGAAGTATCCATAGTTTTGGCGACATCTGCTATTTGACGCATAGCTTCCCCAATCGCTTCTTGGGTGCATGGTAAAGATTTAGCTTTATTTGAAAGTGCAGCATATGAAGTAGAAATAAATGAAGCTGCAGCAATATAGAATGACATTGTTAATCCTTTGGTTGGGCGAAAAATCTACACGCCAAAGCCAAAAAAGTCAAATCTGTATGTCAGCAGCAGCGATTCAACAACGATAAAAACGATAGAACGATATGAACGATAAAATTATTTAGCCTCATGGTATGGAAGCCATGCCATGAGCCCCGTCACATTCGCTGCCTCAAATTGGCGATCTATGAGTTGTTTGATAGCCAAAGCCATGGTACTGGTCCAGATTCATCTGGCAAGGATAGGCGGCTGGGATGCTTGTTGTTGAAAGGGGCTTTTTATAGGTTATGACGGTAACTTGATCGGGAGTGCGATGGGGAATCATCACTTCAGAAGCACCGAGGTTTATCAGGACATCTTTAAGCGCGGTGTGCACTGCTAGAGCCTGATCTTGCCTTTCTTCGGGTTTTGCTACAGTGGTATCATCTTCCATCAAAGTAGAGATTGATACTGGTGGGGAGTGCGGTATAGCTGGGGAGTTTGGCGATGACTGGGAAGATTCTTCTGATTCTTCGTCAGAACCAGCTTCCATCTGTTGAATATTTCTTCTTTCTGGGGTTCCCAGCAAATCGGGTAGTGTTCGTGTTTCAAGTGTAACACCATAGAGGCGATAAGCAAGTTCATCAACTGCTTCCATACGTTCATCTATTTCTTGTTCAGTAAGGTCGTAAGTAGCGCTTGATACAGGGTTCATTTTGGTTCCATAGGAAAAATAAAAGGGCAAGATGATATACTGGTTCTTTATTATCATGGGAGCATTTTTTATGAACGTAAGTACAGAAACATTAGGAATGGAGCCGCCATATAAACGTTTGAGAGAAAATGATCCACCCTCGGAGCAGGAGGTGATGCTAAGCAAGTTTAATTTGCCCGTAGTTGAGCGAGCTCTTCGCTCTGCTGTAAGAAAACTTGGGCCTCAGATACTTGAAGACTTTCGAGCAGTAGAAGATGTGAAGCCTGCTACGATCGGAATGGTGCTTACAGAGCCGCAAGCCGTCCTGGAAAGCATCAAAGTGCAAGAGATAGTACCGAGAACACTTGGTATTTTTCGACTTGGTCAGCAAGATCCTGACTGGTACGATCGCTTTAAAGCCATTACGGGTGAAGCTGGCAAACTAAGCCCATACGACCAATCACGTGAAGGAACACTCCACCGCGACTGTTATGTGAGGATTTATCAGGCACTTGAAGAGGCCTTTAAGGCTCCCGAAGTAGAGAAGCTCTCCAAGCTCCTTTTTTATGTCGACACCATGAAAGTCGCGCAATCAGATAGGCCCTCCTATCAGGCTCTTAGAGCGCTCGCACTTTTTATGATGCAGGAGTATATCCGCAAGGTAGATGGAGATCCAAAGCTACTTGAGCTTGATAGTCACGATGCACTCTTTTCTTATAGCGATTGCACTATTCAAAAATGGCCCGATGAGCAGTTGAACAAGCTTTGCGATACGCTATGTAACCTTGAGGCTCCAGAAGCGCTTAAGGACGAACTTAAGCAGACGGTTTCTGAGACCGCTGCGGATAGTCTGCTATAAAGCTGTTAACGATATTGAGCGTTTCGTCTTTAACGTTCTTTTTGTAGAGCTCTTTTGAGCCTGTCATAATACCTATCTGGGACCAGGTGATGGCCCAGATGGTTTTTTTGTTTTCAGCGATGGTTGCCTCTTCATAAAAGCTGCCTTGAATGAAGGTTGCGATGGTCAAAATTGAGGGAAGGCTCTTTATCTGTAGAGAAAATTTAGGAAGGTCTGGATCGTCTTTAATGGTAATATTTGCCTCTTGAAAGCGCCGTGCAACAAGGTCATAAAGAGCGCTATGCTCTATGCCGTAGTCTTTGATGTCCTTTTCTGCCATCTCAACGATGTTAATATCTAGCCGAATAGCCAAAGCATCCATGGCAAAAGGTACACAGACAAGCATCAAGAGTAATAAGCGTTTCATAAGATCCTCGTTTTCTTCTTCATACTCACTCTGTCAAAATTTCACAATATTTAAAAGAGGTAGGGGCATGGCCCGTGACGTGATTTCTGCTTCGACTTAAAAAGCTCTCGACGCCAAATTGTTTATTGATGTATTAAAAATCTAAATATTTAGTAGGACTATCATGAGCAGTGTTGGCGGTTTTGGTGAGCGAGAAAAACGGCTACGTCCAGATCAAAATAGCGATGTTAATGAATCAGAGGCCTCTATAGAGTTTGAGGGCGAAAAAAAGCGAGTGAAGGTTCAAGAGTCTTTTTCGATAATAGACGAGGTTGCCGAAGAGGTCTTTTCTGAGGATGGCAAACGACTAAGAAGCCAAGAATCTGAAGGAGAGCATCAAAGCCTGCTCAAAAAGGCAAAACCAGCTAAAGGCAAAGGCAA
>JAFEGT010000050.1:26211-37544 GCA_018239765.1 Verrucomicrobiota bacterium | reverse complement strand
TTTAAAACGGGAGCGGACAGAAGAAGAAGATGAAAACAAGAGAACGTTGAAAGGAACAAAGCTTTCGAGTAGAGAGAGTGGAAAAACAGGGGCGCTTGCTCAAAAAACCTTAGAAGCCGAAAAATCTCCTCTAGAAAAAGCATCTGAACATGTAGCTGATAAAGAGTTGAGGTCAGAGCTTTTACAGCTCGCTGCTGTAGTGCCAGTAGAACAGAAAGTAGATTTTGTTACATCCATGGCATTGCTACTCGAGGGCATGCCTGAAAAAGAGGGTAAACTGGCGCTTCTTCAATGCGTACGTGAAATTGTGCATAATATTAATAGCGTTTCTCTTGAGCAAAGAAAGAGCATTGTTGACGCGATAAAACGCGCTGTCCCTCTGTATCATTGGCAAGATTTAACTCATAACATCGGCGTTAGGGAATTCGTTATGGTTGTAAGCGTTATTCCTATGGGCCAAAGAAATGAGGTACAACTTAGTTGGGCAAAACTGCTCTTGCGGCATGTGAATCGCGAAACAGCAGAATCTATCTTAAGCCAGATTGTACATATGCCAGAGGAGCAGCAAAAAAATATTTTACAGCATGTGGTGAATATACAGACTACTCTTTCAGGAGGTGGAATGTCGATTGTAGACTTGCTAGAAGGTCTGTCGACAGAAGGAATAGAAAGATTAATTACTGCAATTGAATGGTTGCTACAAGGCGAAAATATAGACATAAGACCTGAACTTCTTGCCGCTGTTTCTTGGGTTAGACCAGATCAGAGGCTTGAACTGCTTGGCCAGGTGCAGTCATTAGCCAACCAGTCGAATAAACTCTCTATTATAAAATTTCTTACTGACAATAGCGCTCAGCAAATACAAGATATTAAAGAAAGTACAGAATCCTATTTGCGAGGGGCGCCCGCTACTCTTCAAGAAAAAGCAAAAGTCTATTTAACGCTTGCCAAGATTGGGGTTTCGAAAAATCTTATATTTGGTACTTCCGTTAATCGTGATGCTACAGACCAGAGAAGAGCAGTTATAGCCATGGCAGAAAAGCTACTGGATGGATCTGAAGGCTATGCGGACAAAATAGGCATTCTTGAAGCTGTTGTTGCTATTACTCCAAATCAAAGAGCAGATGTGCTTTTGCAGGCAGGGCCCTGGCTGAAAGGCTCATCTGGAAAAGAGAAGGCAGATATTATTCTATCGATTGCGAAATTGGAGCCGGATCAAAGAGCTGCAACCTTAGCTGCAGCTGCAGCCTGGGAGCCAAAGGAGGGTATTAGTAAGTCTGAGCTGATACGTGGATTTCAGTATATTAATCTGGCTCAAATGGAAGATATAAAGCTTCAGGCGCGGCCTTTTTATGAAGATGTAGAGAGTAACAGCGAAAAATTCAAGATTTTTCAAATAATAGCAAATGCGATACGCCAAGAAAATAGAGCTGCCTTATTATCTTATGTTTTACCTTTGCTTAAGGAGAGTTCTGGCTGTGATCGTATTGAATTGCTGCCTAAATTTCGAAACTTTTGGCCAGAAGATCTGGAAGAAATTGCTAAAAAAGCTGGGCCATTTTTGGAAGATGCTAATCCAAAATGTAAAGGGCATATTTTTCTCGCTATCGCACATATCCCTGATGATGAAAGAGATGCTGTGCTAACAGATGTACGGCCATGGATTCAAGGCATCACAGATATTGAGCGAGCAAATGCGATTCAATTGCTAGCTGATGTTCCAGTCCATCGAAGAGCTGTGCTTCTTGCTCGAGTATCGCGGCTCGCACAAGGTGTTGAATCACCTCAAACACGGCTTCAACTCCTCAAAAACAATGCTCAGCGCGTGTGTTTTCCTGAAGGGTATGATTCTGTCTACAAAATGGATGTGGCGAGGGAGAGTCTTAAAAATGACCCACTGCAGCTATTACGGACAATTTCTGAAATGATGAATAAAGAAAGTGCATATGAGCTCCGTATCCACTTTATGAACGAACCAGGCATAGATGCCGGCGGATTGGGCAAAGAATTTATCTCAGAAATTTTTGAAGGCATTAAAACAAAAATGCGGTTTAAAGAGTATAGTAATGGGCTCTATAGGCCGATACTACCTATGAAGAATTATGAATATCAACCTCTTAGTAATGAGGAAAAGCAGCACTATTACCAACTGGGCCAGCTGATGATGTTTTGCCTCAACGCAGAGCG
Organism: Verrucomicrobiota bacterium; assembly: GCA_018239765.1. Classification (GTDB taxonomy): domain Bacteria; phylum Chlamydiota; class Chlamydiia; order Chlamydiales; family FEN-1388; genus SZAS-7. The sequence goes on along the minus strand of JAFEGT010000050.1, from coordinate 35,357 downwards.
TGAGTACCCGATCGGAATGCTGTTTGACCAAGCACTATTTACGATGCTTACCAAGTTGCAGCCAAAGCATTTTGAAAAATCATTTGACGAGCTTATTGCAAACCAAGAGGGCTTTACAGAACTATTTGCCATATATGAAGCTATGAATAGCGATAATGAAGATGACATGCGGTCACTTAACATAATGAAAAGCTATTTAGCCTCAGAGGAGACAAGAGAACAAACGATTGAAACAATCCAGTCCATCATGAAGCCTATTATGGTGCCAATTATTGAAATTGCAAGAGGCATGAAGGCAGCTCCTTTTTCTGCTATCACGTGGGATGATATTCAGGCTATGAGACCAAGCCTTCTTTCAGAGCTTTTACAGGGCAAGGTGACAAGAGAGATGATTATCGAAAAGCTAGAATTCGATGAGTCTATACCAGAAGATAAGCAGCAGTGGATGAAAGAGTGGATTAACCAGGCGGATTTTGCCAAAGTCCAACGTTTTTTATTTGCGCTTACAGGAGCGCGTGCTCTTGGCAATAAAGGGCTTACAATAGAGCCTTCATCAGAAAATGTGCACTTTCACACATGTACGAACACAGTTGAATTGCCTCTAGCTGCCATATCTTCACAGCAGGAATTCGATGAATTCATGGAGCTTGCCCTCACGGGGACTGAAAAGTACTCAAAAGGCTAAATCTGGAATAAGAATAAGAAAAATTCTTAAGCTGAGGCCATAATCTCGTTGATGGCGGGGTCGAGCTGCCATTGACTGATCACGTTGTTATCGAAAATATTGATAAACCCTATCATGTGCGGCATCGATTTTTGTATCAGCTCCTCAACGCTCATCGTTTTATAGTCTGCAGCGACAGAGAGAAAATCAAAGACGCGCTGCACAAAACCCTGCTCTATCCCAATTTTAAGGGCGCTCTCGACCACGTTATTGAGTGCTCTCTGCTCATCCTTCGAAAGTGGTGGGTTGTTAAAGACTGGCAGGATGTAGGACATAATAGTCTTCTTGATAGCCCACTGTGCTCCAGGAATGTAGAGCATCTTTGATAAAATACCCTTAAACTGTATAGCCTGCTGGAGGATAGGCGGCAGCCCTTTGGAATTATCCATTTTAAAGGCGTAGATCTTTGATAAGAGACCCTGTAGGTACTTTTTAAGATCGGGGTTGACGTTGGGTATGTCAAACTCCTGGCCGCTCTGAATTTTATATTCAATATCTTTAGCGTTGGTTTGAAGGTAGGTGGCAACGCTACGTGCCTCACGCAGCACTTCGAGCCCGGTTTTTTTAACATTTGTGCCGAGGCTATAGTCTGGCTCCTTTTTTTGCTGTGTCTCAAGTAGCCACTGGAAGAGCTCAAGGGGGTATTTGATCTTCTGTTCAAAAGCCTTCTCATGACCTGTAAAAAGCCGTTCGAGGTTTTTTCTTATACCTTCATTTGCAAGTAGTTCGCTACTTCCATTTGCAACAGGTTCAAACATAGGCAGCAGCAGGGAGGCGAAGTTAAGAGGTCTTGTGGAAATAGATTCGATGAGTGTTTTTGAGGCTGTTTTTACCTGTTGGGCTTGTATTGGTTCAGCTTTTATTTGTTTAACTTGAGTCTGTACCCATAGGGGATTGGGGGAGGCGGCATCTCGAACTTTTGCAATTTTCTTTTCTGCACGTCTCATATAAAAAGCAGAAGGCTCATTAGAAAAGAGGTCTATAAATATCCGTCTGAGGGCGAAGGTGTACTGTCGTCCTAGCTGAATTTTTTCAGAATCATTCAGTTCAAAGTTATGCTCTCGTATGTAGGTTTTCCAGTCGCTTTTAGACAGCATGCTCAATCTCCGTCATGTATAACCACTGAGTCACAGAGATCACTGAGATTCGTTGAGGTAAAGAGAGGACACTTTAGTTCATTCTCAAGTATCTCAAAAGACTCAGTGTGCTCAGTGCCTCTGTGGTGTGGTATTCTTAATTACAGCATCTATCAAAACAACAAATTGTTTGCATTCTTAAAGGAGATATGACAAAGAAAAAGGATATGATACACGATTCATCACTCAGATACCTTGTTGATCTTGCAAATGGGCTGGAAACTTCCCAAGACATAAACCCACTTCTGTCAAAGCTGAAAACGGCAAATGAGACGGGCAAGCTCGACTCCAAAACTGTGGATCTGGTAGAAAAGACGCTCATACTTATCCAGCAGCTGCAACAGGAACAGCAAGAAGAGCTAACACCGCGCATTCAGCCACTTACAGACAGAACGGTAGCCCAGCTGCTCTATACCTTTGATAGCAAGCTCAAACCTCTACTCCATCAGACACTCGCAATAAAAACTCGCGATGTCTTTACCCAGCGCATCAGCCGAGCGCTCGAGAGGCTAAATGTCTATCCCGAACCTCAGGATACAGGCATTTGGAATACTCTTACGGGCGGTTTTAGACGGTTTATGCGCGCTGGTGCTGATGTTGTTACCACCGCGGCTTCTGCCATGCTTTCATATGGGTCATTCAATTTTGATCAAGAGGCTGTGCGTTTAAGGGAAAATTTAATCGAAAAAACCAAAAGCAGTGCCGGGGCTGAATTTTCACGTGTCACAGCAGAGAAAATCTGCGATTTTCTGAAGGAAGAGGTAGTTGATGTAGATGCACATGACCCTATCGTACGGCCTAATTTTTTGGTAGGTGATATCTTTACCCAAGAAACCGCTCTCACAACGGCTCCAGAGCATACAGCGTTGGGTAGGCTCCTTGCAAATCTGCTCTCAAACTCACCAAAAGAGCTCGAAAAAATCATAGAAGTAAACCTGCTTCAGGCAACAACAAATATTGTCGATACGATTGATGATCTACAGAAAAATAAGCCCTATTTTCTTGTCGACCTCTGCTTTACTTGCCTTCATGACGTCATGCAGGAACTTGATGGCAAAAAAGTGACAACAGAAGACGAGCAGCGTATGCTTTTACAGCAGTTTGTGGCAAAAGGCACTGATGTAATCTTTGGCCTTGCCTTTCCAGGGGGCGCTAAAGACCTGATATTGCCAGGATTTGTGGGCGTTACTGACCTCGTTGTTCGCGATAAGATCTGGACTCTTGTGCGCAATGTAGTGCAAGATCAGCTTTCTGATTTTCTTAATGAAGTGCAGGGCAAGGAAGATATCAAGAATCTGCTGCTGATAGAAGGCTACAGCAATATATTGCCCATTATCGGTGAGGCGCCAAAGCCTGTAGGTATGATGAGAAGAGCTGCAACGATAATACCGCAAGGAGTTGGAACCTTATCGCTTGCTCCGGCTGGGTTTGTTTTTATATTTATAAAAATTGTTATAACAAGTATTTTGTCTGTTTTTCATGCGCCTGGATTACATAAGAACAAAAAGAAGAGCGACTATGTAAACCAAGAGAGCTTTAATGCGCATCTAAAGAGCTTGGTGCTTTCTATTGTCGAAAATACCGACTCAAAATTTTTAAAGTTTATTGCGAAACATAAATTAGATGGACTCGTGCAGGATTGGGGACCTGCTGTGGTCGAAGCAATACGCGACGTACAATTAATGGATGTTTTTAATGCGCAGTGCGAAAGTTTGATTCAATCTGTCGTAAGCCCCGGTGGTCAATGGGTTGGGGAAGGCGATGACAAAAAATATGAAACAGTATCCACGCCAATGCCTAAAACGCTTCAAGAACAGCAGCAAAAAGAGGAGCAGCAGGCACAACTTGATCAAAATCGGGCAGAAGAGGTAGAACGGCTGCAAGGTGAGTTTGGTAAAAGTGTAAGTGGCCTTGTCCAGCGCATTACGGATATGTATAAAGTTACTCATACAGATTTTACAGAGACAGAGCTTGAAACGGCGACTTCAGCCGAAAAGCTGGCAAAACGGATACATAAAGCTTGGGCGGCGTTTGCCAATGCCTGCATCCACCAGCTCGTACGTCTTGCAGCATATATAATAAATGCAAGAGGTATGATACGAACATCGGCTGCAGCGTTTCATAAAAATATTAAAAAAGTAAAGCAGGATGCCACAGTCCATGCTATAGGCGAATATGCAGCAAAAGAACTCTACTACATAATAAAGGCTTGAGGCATGAAGGTCACCCCTTTTAAGCAGATCTGTCACAGAGCGAATTTACAAGAACTTCTCAGTAAGCAGCAGTCCAAAGATAAGGTGCGCACTCGCGAATTTGTAAAAACGCTTTTAGATACAAAACAAGAGGCGCTTTTTCGTGAATTTTTAGACTGTCTCTATGAGCAGCGCAAAACCGAAAACAAGGGCGCCGCTAAGAAGCTGTTTCGAAACTTTTCAAAGAGGTTTTACAGGTTATCTCCTGAAGAACAGCGCATCTACAGTGACCCCTTTCATAAAAAAATCGAACTGCTGGCTACGATGTATGCAAAAGCAACAAAAGCAAGCAGTGAAACTTTTGCTGATGCTGAGTTCAAGGTAAAAGACATCGAAGCGGTTATTGAAAAACTTAAAAAAGATGACTATAGGCTGGCGGCAAAACAGGAGATGGCCGTAAATAGGCAAGCTGCAAAAGATAGAAAAATCGGTCGCGGCCTTAAAGATTTTGAGTATAGAAACGAAAAAGATTATCCCCACAGTGTCGTGCAGCTCGATCATAGCCCCAAAATGGTAATTATTGGGATGCCGAGACAAGATAGACAAGATACACTCAACCGCTTCTTTTCTGTGATGATACAGGAAAAAGTTGATGTTATCATTGCCCTCAATACGGCATCTGACTGGGAGGAGGCTATTGCCTATTATGAATTTGAACATCTTGATGCCGTAGAGGTAGATGGCTACAGCATCTCTTGGAAAAAGTCCGAGCTTCTCTATGAGGGAACGGTGGCGGCAAATCTCCCTGCTAAAATTCAAAATAGCGTCGATGCCATGTCTCTAGAAGAGCAGAGCGAATATCTGAGAAGCGATAAAATGAAAAAGTACAGGCCAAAAGTTTTTGAGCGTACCTTTTACATTACCGAACGCGCAACAGGCGAAAAGCGAAAGCTCACGCAGCTGCATTATGAAAACTGGCCAGATCGCCAGGCATCGCCAGATCTTGATGGGTGGATGGTGCTCTTAAAGCGTCAGCTTCAGCTTCAAAAAGATTCCATTGCCATACATTGCCAGGGCGGCATCGGAAGAACCAATGCTCATGCAATTCTTACCTGTCTTGTAAGTGAAGCGAATGCAGGTCAGACCAGTTTTAATGTGCCATTAACAATGCTGCGTCTCAAGGCGCAAGCACCACGTCTTGGCGGGCTTGTTTGCGGCAAACGTTTTTGCCAAATCTACGAAATGCTCCAGAAATACGTTCAAGGTTGACGAATACTAGATCGAGGTATAAGGTTGTTATCGTTGGGAACTCCAACGTTTTTAACTTATTACTAAAAGGATAATTTTGTATGTATAAATATGTAAGTTTAGCTCTTTTAGCTTCGATGATGCAACTTTCGGCGTCTGTTGCTGTAGATGGCAAAGTATATGTAAAGCCACGTCAAGTGCGTATTATGAAGAACAAAACAATCGTACATACACAAGATGGTACCTTTGTGACTCCAACTGTATCTCGCGATGAGCAGGGTATTTTTGTTATGCAGCAAGATCTTCAGGCGGCGCCTGAGCTTGCCAACAAAAAGCGCTGTGGTGGCGGTTGCGGCAAAAAGATGTGGAAAAAGAAAAAAATGTGGAAAATGAAACAGCGTCAAAACGTTGACGCTCCAGCAGTTGCTGCTCAATAACCACAATCACCTGGGGGCATTACTGTCCCCAGGTGCCGAGTTTGGACATTTTAGTGAGTCCTTAGGCCCCTTTCGTCCATTATCGAAAAAATGAACGCAGAGGCGCAGAGGCGCAGAGACGCTTCGCGAAGTTAGCAACGGCTCGGCTATTAGGGTTCATGGTCATTTTTCGTGAGAAAAATGACCAAATCGCATGCCGCTATCGCGGCAATAAAAATGTTGCACTCTGATTTAGAAATCCAGATACTGTCATAATTATGAATGAAGTAGATGCCGATCTCGAGCTAACATACAAAATCATCATTGAAGTTAAAGCGACAGAAAATCATAGCCCTATTCATGAAGTGTAACTGCTCACTTATCTTCGTTTAACCGGTCTCCGGTTAGGTTTAGTTATCAATTTTGGAAGCGCGCACGTAAAAGATAGAATTAAGCGAGTGATAAACAGCGAATTTTGTCTGCCGCGATAGCGGCGTGCGCTTTTGGTCATTTTTCTCGCGAAAAATGACCATGAACCCTACCAGCCGAGCCGTTGCTAATTCGCGAAGCGTCTCTTGAGTCTTTGCGCCTCTGCGTTCATTTTATCCTATAAAGCACGTAAGGAATTTGCTCAGATGTCCAAACTCTAGGCTTCCCAGTTACCATTTAAGAATCTGTTAAGTACAACGAAGCGGGTTGAAATAACATATTCCTTGTACTTTGCAGTCGCATCCATAAAATCCCAGCGATCATTCACTTTTTTGCTTTTACTTAAAAGGATGGCATTGATGGCAAGGCGCAAATTTGCGGCCACGCAGATCGGCTTTGTAAGTTCTGCTGGTTGGCAGCGCTTGTGAACCTCTACACAAAAGGTGTCACTTCTTGCATTAAGCTCATCAAGAACTGTTTCAGAAAAAAAGGTGCTAGCATCTTCGAATGGCCCATCTGAGGTAAAATTTCGTAGAAGAGATGGGGTGACAAGCAGTCTATTTATTTTATATACCGCAAGGGCGTATCTTTGATCAAGATAGGATCTGCCGCGATTGCATATAAAAAGTCGATCGCCAGCAAAGACGGCTGTAAGAGAATGTCCTCTCCAGCCTGTTTGTATAATAACGGGGCTGATTCCTTTTTGAATTTTTCGAGCCAGAAGACGGTTTGCAGGTGGATGGATGGCATCTGCTATAGCCCTATCAATTTCTTTATAAATAGGGTCGGCAGGTTGAGAGTGGTAAAATGTTCTCCAGGTGCCTAGCATCAGCGTATATATTCTTTCGACATAGTTTCCGTCATGAAGATGTGGCTTCTCTTGCAAGAAGAGAAAGGCTCTTTTTCCCAAAAAATGGTAGAGCGCATTTTCAAGATCCTCAGGTTTAAGCGAAATTTTTATGTGATCAGCGCTTTCGCCAGAATCGCGAATCCATGGAAGCAGGTCATAGGATTGAGTTGCAGTTCCATCAGTTGCACTTCCATCATATGAATATTGAATAACCGATCGCTGTGGTGCAAAGAACTTTGAAGCAGTTTTGAGAATCTCTGTATTCTCATGAAACCAGAAAGAGCCAAGCAACTTCATATGCCTTTCACGAGGTACAGCCTCATCTAATGATCTGATTTTGTGGAGGATCTTTTCTACATAATAGAAATGGTTGTATTCTTCTGCAAACTCAAGCGCCGTTTGACCATTTGCATTTTCAACAAGTAAATTAGGTTTGTTAGCTAAAAGGAGCGTAAAGTGTGCCGCTTGATTTGTGCGAATGGCTATGTGCAGCTCAGATTCGTCTTCATAGCTTGTCTCATCGACAGAATGGCTGTATGGTGTGGCTGCGGAGTGTGCAGCTTTTTCGATTGCATGGGAGCGCTGGATATTCATGGGGCGAAGAGTGTAGCAAAAGTGCGCTTAAGTTTGTAGGCGTATATTTTCTATCAGCCTCTTGAGGCCTGTGTAGCGGAGCATCACATCCTCGTTATTGACGGCTATGGCAAGGGCTTTTTTGGTGCCCACAAGGTAAACAAGTTTTTTTCCACGAGTCACGCCTGTGTAGAGCAGATTTTTGGTAAGCAGTTTAAAGTGGGCGGTATGCACCGGCATTACTACACATGGGCATTCACTTCCCTGATACTTGTGGATTGATACAGCGTAGGCAAGGGTAAGGTCGTCCGCTTCGTTGCCTTCATACACAACCTCTTTATCATCCATGTCAACGACAATGCGCTCTTCATCTACTGCTACAATATAGCCAATATCGCCGTTGTAGACCTCTTTAGAGTAGTTATTGCGTAGCTGCATTACCTTGTCGCCAACTCTAAAGTGATGAGACCCCGGCGTTAGTATGTTTTGGAGCGAATGGTTAAGAAGGTCAATGCCGCAAACACCCTTTCTCATAGGGGCTAAAACCTGAATGTCTTTCTTGGAATCGAAGTGATGCTCTTTGGGGATCTTTTTCGTAACAAGATCCAAAATGGTTTTTTTGACATCTTCAGCTTCTTGTGCCTCAACAAAAAAGAAGTCGCTGTTTTCATAGGACTCGGTAAAGGGCATTTTGCCTTCGTTAATGCGGTGGGCGTTGAGCACGATTTTAGAGCCCTTTGCCTGGCGAAAAATCGCGTTAAGCTGCACTGTGGGAATAGCTGTAGATTCGATAAAGTCTTTTAGCACGGTTCCAGGCCCAATACTTGGTAGCTGGTTAATATCGCCAATAAATACAACTTTGGCAGTAGCCGGTATGGCTTTAACGAGGTGATACATCAAATAGGTGTCGATCATACTCGACTCATCTATGATGATAAGGTCGCAGTCGAGGGGGTTGTCTTTATTAAACTTAAATCCGCCTTTAGCAAAGTCATACTTAAGCGTACGGTGTATTGTAGAGGCATATTTATGGGTGATCTCTGCAAGGCGCTTTGCTGCACGCCCTGTGGGAGCAACGAGCAGGATTTTGGTTGTGAGCTTTTCAAAGATAGCTACAAGTGCCTTTGTGATGGTACTTTTACCAGTACCTGGTCCCCCGGTAATTATGGAGACTTTGCTCTGGAGCACCTGCCGTACAGCACTCTCTTGAAGAGGGGCAAATCGTAGGCGGAGCTTATCTTGAGACCAGATGATAGCTTTATCGACATCAACTTGACGAAGCGGGGATGTTGTATGCTGCAGCCTCTTGATCTCGTTTGCTATGCCAACCTCAGTTAAATAGAGAGGTTTTGACCATATATAGAGCTCATTTTGCATGTTCTGCAACTCAACATCGCCCTTCTGAAACAGCTTGCCGACCTGCTCTCGGATGAGATCGGCAGCAACGGCTAGGGTTTCTGTGGCTTTTGTGATAAAAAGTTCAAGCGGATAGCAGCATTGGCCTTCTTGAGCAAGTTCGTAGAGCACAAAGTCAATACCTGCCTGTATGCGCTCTACACATTCAGGAGCAAGCCCCAT
>JAFEGT010000050.1:14298-26171 GCA_018239765.1 Verrucomicrobiota bacterium | reverse complement strand
TAGGGGTTTTTCTTAATTTTTTGTATTGCTTCACTGCCGTAGGCTCGTAAGATCTTTTTTGCATAGGCTCGGGTAATGCCGTAGCCCTGTAAAAAAACAAAGATCTCTTTAAGCTCTTTTTGCTCTCGCCATGACGCGACGACGGTATCGAGCCGTTTTTTACCAAGGCCTGCAATTTCATTTAAGAGCTGAGGCTGTTTGTCGATTACTTTGAGCGTCTCTTTACCAAATCGCTCTACAAAGCGTGCCGCAAAGGTAGGGCCTATACCGCGTACTGCACCTGAGGCAAGAAACTTTTCAATTGAGCGTGCATCTTGGGGTAGCTGCAGCTCATAGTTTTGCACTTCAAACTGCATGCCAAATTTGGGGTTGAGCTTCCAAGAGCCTTGGCAAGAGATGGTTTCACCTACCTGTATGGCGGGCATAACGCCGCAGATGATCACAGGCTTCTTTTTGCCGGGGCATGTAAGCTGGGCCACCGTAAAAAAGGTCTCAGGATCAGCATAGGTAAGGTGTTCAACGCAGCCTAATAGGTCTTCCATCATGCATCTTCTGGTTTTTGCGCAAGAAGTTCTATTTTATCGAGGTAGTAGTAGATCGTACCGTCTTCATCTACATTGCACGTTGCTATCATCGCATCAGCAAGATCATTTGCAAAATCTTCTTTTTGGTCATCCGTTAGGTGAGATATGAAGGTAAGTTGCGGCTTTAGATAGTCTATAAGTGCGGTTTTGGTTTCATAAAGCGTAACGGTTGTTGTTACCCTAATCGAAAGGGGAGTAAATCCAACCTTTTCTAGAAGATCTCTTGCTTCTGCTTCAGTGAGATAGACCCTCTGATTTTTGTACTGTTCAAAGTATGGGGCCCATTTTGCTGTTGTAACCAGTTTTTCTGTAAGCGGTCCGACGTAGTTATCGCGCTTTGCAGCTTCTACAACGAGGAGTTTTCCTCCTGGTACAAGGCATCTGTAGAGTGACTGGTAGGCTTTTTCCTGTTCTAAAACCCAATGGAGGGTAAAGCTTGATACAACAAGATCAAATTGGTTGTAAAAAGGAAGATTTGTGGCATCGCCAGTCAAAAATATGACGTTCGGGGCCTTCTGATTGACATCAGATGCGTAGGCGATCATTTTTTCGGAGAGATCAACACCCAATATAGTGCCTTCTGGGATTTTTTTGGCCATATGGTGCGTGAGTGCGCCGTGGCCGCAGCCCACATCAAGCACTCGTTCGTTGCCAATCCAGAGATAGCTGTCGAGGCTTTCTGTTACAAGGTTCCATTGAAGCGTGGAGTTTTTTGCATATCGCGCAGGGTCTTGCATGCCCTCTGCAAACAGCCCAGTCGAAAGTGCCATACAAATCCAAAGTTTTTTCATGCGAGTACCAAAATAAAGTCCGGCGAGACTATAGCAGATCTGCTCTATTTACACTCTCTTGCTCTTTTATTCCTGATTTATTCCCCAAAGTGGTGCCAAAAAGTGTTAAAAATGACAAAAAAGTGGTGGCAAAAAATGTCAAAAATAGCGATAATTAGGCTATGAAGCGTTTTTTACTTGAAAAACTTGCGGCCTGGAAAGATAACCCTGATCGAAAGCCTCTTATTCTTCAAGGGGCAAGACAGGTTGGAAAGACCACACTGCTTGAGCAGTTTGGAAAAGAGTACTTTCGTGAAGTTCATATATTTAATTTTGAAGAAAACCTGGTTCTGGCTGAGCTTTTTTCTGTAAATCTGGATCCTCACTATTTGATATCGGAGCTTAGGTTTCGTCAAGACAAGGATATTGATATCGAGCGTGATCTTGTTATCTTCGATGAAATACAGGCATGCCCGAGGGCGCTCACAAGCTTAAAGTATTTTCAGGAAAAAATGCCACAGTTGGCTCTATGTGCAGCTGGTTCTTTACTGGGAGTATATCTGGCTCCAGTTTCCTTCCCTGTTGGGAAAGTGGATATTTTCCATCTCTATCCAATGAATTTTGAAGAGTTTCTGCTTGCGCAAGAAGATCATAAATCTCTGAAAGTCTTGCAGGATGCAAATCATCTACCAATTCCTCGCCTTGCTCATGAGCATCTCTGGCAACGCCTGAAAGAATATTTCATAGTTGGAGGACTTCCAGAAGCAGTAAAAACCTTTATTAAACACAAAGATAATACCTTTATTGCCTTTCAAAAAGTAAGAGAAGTGCAAAAAAACCTTATCACAGCATATCTCGGTGATATTGCAAAGCATTCAGGGCCCGTTAATGCGATGCATATTGCGCGCATTTTTGAATCTGTCCCTTCTCAGCTTGCTAGAACACAAGATGGCTCCGCATCAAAATACGTCTTTAAAGGTGCTGTTCCTGGAATAGATCGTTACAGCAAGCTTGTGGGAGCTTTTGATTGGTTAGAAAAAGCTGGCCTTATTATTAAGGTGCCTATCGTTAATTCTGGACAGCTACCTTTTTCTGCATATTCAGAAGAAAATGTCTTTAAGCTTTACCTTTTTGATGTAGGATTGTTAGGTGCGATGTCCAAACTCACTCCAAACATGATTCATGAGTACGATTATGGATCTTATAAAGGCTTTTTTGCGGAGAACTATCTTGCTCAAGCATTTTTGGCTGGTGGGCAGTCAGACCTCCATAGCTGGCAGGAAAAATCAGCTGAAGTTGAATTTTTATATGAGCAGGATGGTTGTGCAATACCGATTGAAGTAAAATCAGGATGGGTTACACAAGCAAAGAGCGTAAAAGTTTTTGTGGGGAAATACCACTCGCCCTATTACGTCATTTTTAGTGCTAATCCACTCTCTTTTACGGAGCGGGTACATCGCTACCCTCTCTATTTAGCAGATAGATTTCCTATAGCTGCTAGGATTATAAATATGGTACCTTAGAAAGAGCCCAATTAGGTACACTTATCTCTTATGGCGAAGTATACAAAAGAGAGTTTAGAGACATTAAGGAGCCGGATTGACCTTGCTGAAGTTTTAGGCCAGCATATCGATCTAAAAAAGGCAGGCGGGTCTATGAAGGCGCTTTGCCCCTTTCATGAGGAGCGCTCGCCCTCTTTTGTCGTAAACCGTGGCGATACACACTACCACTGCTTTGGCTGCGGCGCCCATGGCGATGCCATACAGTTTCTTATGCAGCATCTCAGGCTCACCTTTACCGATGCAGTGCAGCAGCTAGCTGAGCGTTTTCAAGTAGATCTTGAGCTGCAGGATAAAGGGCACGATGTCAAGCATACCAATAAAGCACGCCTCAAGGATGCACTCGATACTGCAAGCCGCTTCTATCAAACCTATCTGCTCCATACCACAGAGGGGAGGGGTGCCTTAGACTATTTGCGCTCTCGCGGCATAACTGCTGACTTTATTAATGCGTTTCAGGTAGGTCTCTCACCCAAAAATGAGGGTGTTTTTAGAAAGTATATGCATCAGTCTCACTTTACCGATGCTGAACTTATCGAAGTTGGGCTAGTAGCTGAGCGCGGAGGTAAAAAACGAGACTTCTTTCAAGAGCGTCTGATGTTTCCGATTCTTGATGTAACGGGAGCGACTATTGGCTTTTCGGCTCGAAAGATGCATGAGAGCACCTATGGCGGTAAATACATCAACACCTCAGAGACGCCGCTCTTTAAAAAATCGCGAGTGCTTTTTGGGCTTGCTCAGAGCCGTCGTCGTATTATCAAACAGAAACAGGCGATTATTGTCGAGGGCGGCCTTGATGCGCTCAGGATGATCTATCACGGCTTTGACTTAACGGTAGCCGCTCTTGGAACTGCCTTTGGCGAAGATCACGCCCACGAAGTGTGCCAGCTTGGTGTCACGCGAGTCTTTTTGCTTTTTGATGGTGATACCGCCGGTCAGGAAGCATCGGTAAAGGTTGGTAACCTCTTTCAAAAGCGTGGAGTAGAGGTGCTTGTAGCAACGCTAAAACAGGGACAAGACCCTGACAGCATGCTTGTAAAAGAGGGGCCGATAGCAATCTCACAGGCCATTTTGAAGGCAGAGGAGTACTTAACCTTCTTGTGGCATCACTATGCAAAGACGCTTCATACCAACTCTCCAGCAGAAAAAAATAAAATGGTGCAGGAGCTTGTGCAGCGGATACGCGAGTGGGACAATCCCGTCATGGTGCATGAGAGTTTAAAAAAACTCGCAGCGCTCACCGAAGTGCCAGAAGAGCTCCTTGGTATTGATGTGCTGCAGCCGCGCACGCTTCACTTTAAACGTAGTGTGAATAGCGGCCCCTCCCAGCAGATCGATCCAGACCGTATTGTTGAGCAGGACCTTTTGCGTTGGCTTATTCTCTATGGTCCATCATCAAGTGATGTTTTAGGGCTCTGCCAGAGAAATATCCAGCCGGCAGATTTTCGTATAGAGCTTGCTAAGAAGGTTTATGAGCAGGTGCTTGCTACGCTTCTAGAAAAAAAGGAGCTTGATCTTTTACAGCTTACAGCAGATATAGAGGGTGACGATATGCCAATCTTTTTATCTGAGGTTTTGAATAAAAAGGTTAATCGCGAAAAGGTAAAAGAGCATCTTACCGATACAATCCAGCGCATTAAAGAGCGCAACTGGATGCATGAGCGCGAGGCTGTAAAGATGAAAATCCACTCAGGAAAGGCCTCTGAAGACGAACTTATGGCACTCGTTAAACAGTTTGATGAATTGAAAAAAAGAACGCCTACCATACTGTGAACATACTATGAACATACTATTTTTTGATGGCTGGTGTGCCATGTGCCACTGGGCCGTAAAATGGGTGGCAAAGCGCGATAAAAAGAAGGTGATTCGTTTTGCGCCGCTTCAGGGCCGAACTGCTGCTGAAAAGCTCAAAGGTATGACCTTGCCCGACAGTATCGTCTATATGGAAGGAGAGAAAATATACTTCTTCAGCCGCGCCTGCTTTCGTGTTGCCTGGACCTTAGGCGGCATCTGGAAATCTGTTGGCTGGCTTTCATTCTTGCCCAACTGGATGCTCTATCCTGCAGACCTCATCTACAGATGCATCGCTAAATCTCGCTCTCAGTCTTGCGATATTACCATCTCTGGTGATCAGTTTCTTCCTTGAGTCGTTCATAGTAGGCGTAAAGCACTGTGTATATCTGAGTAAGTTGTGTGGCAATGCCTACCATTCTTTTGCGCTCTTTTCGCAGCATGTAGATGATCTCTGGGATATTTACCGTAATTGTGTTGAGAGGTTTTCCTGCTTTTAGCTCTCTATCAACGACCCTTCGGAGGTAGAGGCTTATGGCAACGGTACCAGTTCTTCCAACGCCGCCTTTGCAGTTTATTGCTACAGGGATTTTAGGGTCGGGGCTGAGCTCGTATATTCTATCTAATAAAAGGTTAAGTAGCTTTTCAGATGGCATGGCAGTTTTGTCTTTCCAGCCTTCATAGTGAAGGTGGGTGAGGGCGATGCCCTTCGAGGTGAGGAGCCTGCTCTCAATAATCTGTGGGACAGTGTTTCTTTTGGAGTTTTCTAAAGTTTTAAGCACCCTCGAAGATGTTTGGGAGAGTTTAGAGCCATCACGAAGTCGTATGTTTTTAAGTACCTTATTTTGCCAAAAGTTGTTTCTGCGATCTTCTACTTCTGTTGACTTTAAGCATGAAACAAATACCTGTGTGTTTCTGGCAATCGCTCCATCAAAATAGTCGCGCACTTCAGAAAGCGAACGTGGGCATGAGGAGAGGATAAAATTTTGATCTTTTAGTCGCACATCACTTGCGTTTATATAGAGATCTTTAATCTGTTTTCCAAGGCGATTTTTATCAAATGGGTGATGGAGCCTTCCTTCATTTCTTTTATGTAATTTGGATTTTATTGTAGTCAAAACCCTTATTTTGGGATCTTTCAGAACGCGTCGTCTGATCTCCAGGAGAAGCTTTTTTGCCTTTGAGAAGTTATTCGCTTGCAGCTCATTGGCCTTCTCCTTAAGCTCAGCAAGGGTGCAGCTTTCTTTTGGAAACTGGTCGTATTTTTCTTTAGCCTCTAATGTGACTAAAAAAAACAGCAGTATAAACAAGATTCTAGTCATAATTTTTCCCATAACGTAAAGGTGATTTATTTGCCATAGAATTAGGTGTTACTGCGTGAAGCAGGGCTTGCCACGAGCTTTTGAAATTGTAGGCAAATTTGGTGCGTGGCTAACTATAACAGATAAGCAGGGTTGCTTGTAGCGGCAGGATAAATAGGATAGAATATAAGCCTAACGATAAGAACGATATAACGATAGGAACGATAATTAAACATTTTTTGTATTTTTTATCATTCCTATCGTTATATCCTTTATATCGTTTATGTATTTATCCTGCATATCTGCTGCAAGCGATCCTGCGCATCCTGTGTTTTTAGATTAACGTGATGCATATGCATGCTTATCTTGATTATCAGGCTAGGTTTTGCGGTTCATGCCGAAGATAATGGCGACAGCTATGATCAGGGCCAAAAAGAGCACGCGGGCGATTTGGGCGCCCACGCTTGAGTCTCCTTGAAAAACAAAAAAAGCCGCTAAGACTGCGAGTGCCAAAAATGCAAAAACTATTTTGAACATTTGCACTCAACGCATGCATCAAACTTGTCGCGGATGTAGTTAAGAAGCTGCGATTTATTGACGCGCGTCTGTTGCATAGTATCGCGCTCTCGCACAGTAACTGTGCCATCTTCTGATGTTTGTCCGTCGATAGTGATGCAGAAAGGTGTTCCTGCTTCATCTTGTCTACGATAGCGGCGGCCAACAGCGCTCTTTTCATCATAATAGCAGGCAAAATGGCGCTGGAGCTCTTTATGAATTGGGTAGGCGATCTCTGGCATGCCATCCTTCTTGACGAGAGGAAATACGGCTGCTTTTATTGGAGCAAGAGATGGGTGAAAACGCATAACATTGCGCACCTCACCGCCAACATCCTCTTCATCGTAGGCATCTACAAGAAAGGCTAACGTGCTGCGGTCAATGCCAGCACTCGGCTCAATCACGTAAGGCACATAGCGCGTCTTCTGCTCTTCATCATAGTAGGAGAGCGGACCTGACTGATAATCTTCTGCTTCAGGTGCAAGCGTTACCTTAAGGGTGTTTTTGCCCGATTCGTTCCATGCAGTTACTGTTCTCATTCCGCGTTGATGCTGACGAAGGTCATAGTCGCCGCGGCTTGCAATGCCCTCGAGCTCTTGCCAGTCGCCTGTACCAAATGGGAAGCGATATTCTACGTCCACACAGCCTTTAGCGTAGTGTGCAAGTTCATCTTTTTCATGTTCG
This sequence comes from Verrucomicrobiota bacterium, assembly GCA_018239765.1. Lineage (GTDB taxonomy): Bacteria > Chlamydiota > Chlamydiia > Chlamydiales > FEN-1388 > SZAS-7. Next base: position 18,927 of record JAFEGT010000050.1, on the reverse strand, counting down.
CGGATTCGGATGTTTTCTTTTTTGATGCCAAGGTTGAGATACCAGTTGTAGCGCTCTTCTTTCCAGTGCTGCCACCAGGCATCTTCTGTTCCAGGAGCGCAGAAAAATTCAACTTCGCCCTGTTCAAACTCACGTGTGCGGAAGATAAAGGCTTTTGTCGTTACTTCGTTACGGAAGCTTTTGCCGATCTGGGCAATACCAAAAGGCACTTTTACACGGCTTGTTTGGCATACGTTTGTAAAGTTTACGAAGATACCCTGAGCGGTTTCTGGTCTAAGCCAGAGCGTCATAGCGTCGTCGACGTTTGCGCCCATTTGGGTTTCAAACATCAGCTTAAATTCCATAGGCTCAGAAAACTTACCTACAGTGCCACATGAAGGGCATACTTTGCGAGACAGGTTTTTTGCATCATTTTGTGCGGTTTCTATGGAAACATGCTCTGTATGCTCTTCTGGATGGTCTTGAAGGTGATCTACGCGGCTTCTGGTGTTGCATTGCTTACAAACAGTAACGAGGTCGGCAAATTTGTCAGCATGGCCTGAGGCTTTCCAGGCAAGTGGGTGCATAAGAATGGAGGCATCAAGGCCTACAACATCATCGCGCATCTGCACAACGGCTTTCCACCATGCTTGTCGTACGTTGCGCTTGAGCTCGGCACCAAGAGGGCCGTAGTCATAGCAACTTGCAAGGCCGCCATAAATTTCACTAGATTGGTAAATAAAGCCACGACGCTTACAGAGCGATACAATTTCTTCGAGTTTGGTGATTTTTGCCATTGCACTTTCCTTCATGATTGAGCTAAAAGAATATCAAGAGAAGAACTATTTTTACAAGGTGAGATCTTGCATCCTGAAATAACTATTATAGTCCCCATCTACCAAGCTAACCTGAGTATAGCCGATACATGTGAAAGTATTCGTTCCCAAACGGGGGTGAGCTGGGAGGCCATTTTTATTGATGCTAAAGAAGATCCTCATGCAAGTGACGTTATTAAAGGCTATAATGATCCTCGCTTCAGCATACAGGTGCTAAAGGGTGGGTCACTCTTCGCGCTCATGAATAGGGGGTTATTACTTGCTCGTGGGGGCTATATAAACTTACTTCTTGTGGGATGCAACTATCTCTCACCTCATTCGCTTAAAACTGTACTCGAGAGCATACGTAGAGAAAATGAGCCTGACATTTTTTATACGGCATGCTATGTCGAAGGGCGTCTTTTTTATACCAACGAGTGGCGAAAAGCTCTTGAAACAGGCTTCCAGCCAACGCTGTTGCAGGCATGCTTTTTTAAAGCGGGGGTTTTTAAGACGATTGGCTACTTTTTTCAAGATCTCGAGCGGCGCGGGACATTAGAGTTTTTCTCTCGTGTATGCACATACAAAGACATTACGGTTCGATCGGAGCTGAGAGTATATGTTGAGATGTTGCGGTTTCCAAAGCAGTTACTTACAACTTGGACTATTTTTCGAGAGACTTGGGTGGTGATTTTGCGCTACTTTGGCCTTATGGCGGCCTTAAAGTGGCTTTTTTCTAAGCGGTCTATTGCACTTATTCGTAAGAAACAGATACTACCAGAGATATTGCCACGAAGCTAGTTCGTGGCAACGTGTGAGGGGAATTACGCAAGAAGCTGAGGAGCAGTTTGCTTTTCGAGATCTTTTTGATCTTTGTCAGCTTTCTTTTCGCCTTCAGCAGCAGGAGCTTCTGTAGCGCTTGGTTGGTTGCCACCAGCAAGCAGCATTTTAGCTGGAGTTGTGCTGTCTGGAGTAGTTGATGTTGAATCTTGTGTGCTGTCAGTTGAGTCTGGAGTTTGTGTGCCTGTTGTTGCAGGTGCATCAGCATTTGCAGCAAGTAGGTTCAATGTTGGATTTTCTTTTGTCTTTTCAGCTTCTGTTTTGCTGTCAGGTGTTGTTGTCTCTTGTTGTGGAGCTGTTGGGCATGTTTTGCATGATGAACCAGCAAAAACTTGTGCGCAGCATACGCCAGCAATAGCAGTAACAAATAATAGTTTCTTCATTTAGAGGTCTCCATTTAGGGTTTATATGCAAACTTGATAACGTTTTTTCCTATTTTATGCAACTTCAAAAATCTGGTTTGTGATATAATTGTGCCCCAATCAGGAGCGATATGAAAACTAAAGTATTAGGTTCTTCTCTGGCAACATTGAGAGAATGGTCTGTTTCTAAGGGGAAAAAGCCCTTTATTGCTAACCAGTTACTAGACTGGATGTTTAAAAAGGGGGAGTCTGACCTCACCAAAATGACCAATTTAAGCCTCGAGGTGCGGACCCTTATGCAAGAAGAGCTTGATATGGGTACCCTAGAGCTTGTGCGCGAACAAGAGTCTCGCGATGGTGAAACCACCAAATTTCTCTGGAAACTTCCCGATGATAAGCTTGTAGAATCTGTGCTTATACGCTCAGGCGATAGACGTACAGTGTGTGTGTCTTCTCAAGTAGGATGTCCTGCGCGTTGTGCTTTTTGTGCATCTGGAAGACAAGGTCTTATTCGCAACCTAGAGCCGCACGAAATTATCGCTCAAGTCTATCAGATCGATCTATGGCTTAAAAAGAAGAATGAAGCTGTAAGTCATATCGTCTACATGGGTATGGGAGAGCCATTTCGTAACTATGAATCAGTAGTTGCATCGATTCGCTATTTTATTGACCCCAACTTCTTAGGATTATCGCAACGACGAATAACCGTATCTACAGTAGGGGTTGTAGAAGGTATTGAGCGTTTTACGCAAGAAGGCCTTAAAGTAAATCTGGTGCTTTCGTTGCATGCGCCAAATCAGAAACTTCGCACAAAAATTATCCCATATGCTCGAGAATATGCCCTTGAGACCATTTTAGATGCAATGTGGCGCTATGCTGACGTGTCTGGTAGAGACATAACATTTGAGTATACCCTTTTAAAGGGAATTAATGATGGCATTGAACAGGCTGAAGAACTTGCCCGTCTTTTAAAAGGTAAACAGTGCACAGTCAATTTGATTCCTTATAATCCTGTTGAGGGTCTTCGCTTAGAAAAGCCTCACCATACATCTGTAGAAGAGTTTCGACAAGTGCTTGATAGAGCAAAAGTGATTAATACCTGCCGCTATACGAAGGGTGATGATATTGCCGCTGCCTGTGGACAACTTGCGATGCAGGAATTGAAGAATGTCGTTTGATCCATCTCGCTTAGAAGGATACCCGGATGTGCCGGGTGTCTATCTGATGAAGGATGTAAAGGGCAATGTCCTCTATGTAGGCAAGGCAAAAAATCTCAAAGTGCGTCTAAAATCCTATTACGCACAAGGTGGCGATGATCGGGTGCAGGTGCCTTATCTGCTAGCCAATGTTGCTACTATCGAAACTATTGTTGTGCTCTCTGAAAAAGAGGCACTTCTTCTAGAAAACACCCTCATAAAGCGCTACCAGCCCAAATATAACGTTCTGCTCAAGGATGATAAGGGCTATATAAGTTTAAAAATTACGACAAAACATCCTTGGCCGATGATTCAGCTTGTACGCTTTAAGGGAACGCCTGCTAAAGATGGCACCTATTTTGGCCCTTACACAAGTGCTACAGCAGCAAGGCAGATGTTTGATCTTATTGGTACCATTTTTCCTTTACGCCAATGTTCAGATGAAGAGTTTGCCCGGCGTAAGCGCCCCTGCATACTCTATCAAATTAAACGCTGCTCAGGGCCATGTGTGGGGCTTGTAAGCCAGGAGGAGTATCGAGGATATCTTCAGTCAGCAGTGAGGCTTATTCGTGGGCAGAATGAAGAGGTGCTCAAGTCTTTAGATGCTGAGATGCACGCAGCGTCTGACAGGTTGGAGTTTGAAAAAGCTCAAGCCTGCTTGGAAAAAATTGAGCTTTTGCAAGAAATTGTCCAGGGCCAGAGGGTTGATAGCGTTTCGCGTGAAGATTCTGATGTATGGGGCGTGTTTAGAGAGGGCCGCGATGTGGTTATTACCAAGCTTATGTGGCGCTCTGGCAAGCTTGTGGGTTCACATCACTTTGATTTTGATAATGCCTTTCAGCCAACGGATGAGCTGCTAGAATCACTACTTGTGCAGCACTATTTGGCAGATGAGGGCGGAGGGGTTAAACAGGTATTTCTTTCTGAGCCGCTCGCATCGAGCCTTGCGTTAGAAGAGGTGATTGGCAAAAGCGTCAATACTCCGCAGCGAGGTGATAAGCGTCAGCTTGCCTTAATGGCTGTAGCCAACGCCCAGGCTGCTTTTGTACAGCGAAAAGATGCCAAAACATTGCGAGAAAAGGCTCTTTTAGAGCTGCAAGAAAAACTTACTCTATCTCGTTACCCCAAGCGTATTGAGTGCTTTGATAATTCACACTTTGCCGGGAGTGAACGGGTTTCATCTTGTGTTGTGTTTGTCGATGGAGAGCGTTTCAAACCAGGCTTTAGAAAATATCGCATACGAACGGTTGCAACAGGTGATGACTATGCGATGATGCAGGAGGTGCTCAGGCGTCGCTATAGTAAGGCCAAGGAAGATGACTCTCTTCCCGATCTTATCATTATCGATGGCGGTAAAGGCCATCTAAGAGCAGCTCAAGAGGTGCTTAGAGAGCTCGAAATTGTCTCTTGCGACTGCATTTCGCTTGCAAAAGAGGG
>JAFEGT010000050.1:10715-14282 GCA_018239765.1 Verrucomicrobiota bacterium | reverse complement strand
AGCGAACCTATTGTGCTTGATCCGCATAGTAGCACGCTTTTCTTTTTACAAAAGATACGTGACGAAGCTCACCGTTTTGTTCTCGCCTTTCAGGTGCTTAGGCGTAAAAAAGCGCTTGCTACAAGCGAACTTGACTATATCCCCGGTATTGGCCCTGCCAAAAAGAAAAAGCTTATTTTAGCCTTTGGCAGTGTCAAAGCGCTTAAAGAAAAAACTCTCGAGGAAATCGCCGCCGTAAAGGGTATTTCCCGTAAAGACGCTGAAACCATCAAGAGCTGGTTTCTTAAACCACAGTCCTAAGAGCCTCTTGTCTGTAATTTTTCTTTAGTATAGATTCTGTCGGAAGACGATGGTGTCTTTTATTTAAGGAAATTTTTATGAAAAAACAGATTCAAGGCACGATGTTGGCTCTTAGTCTCTTCTTGCCGGCGCTGGGACATGCTAAGCATCACTCAACTAGTGGTAGTAGTAGTTCTTCTTCACATCCGCAAGGCTATTGGCAGCCATTAGCTAATCAACCTACCTTTTTGCAGGGCGCTGCAAACCAGATGCTTCTTACAGATGGTAGAGTTCTTGTGCGAAATATCCAGGCAACAAAGCCCTCTAGTTTTGAGAGCGAAACGAATGCCTACGAAGATGTCTGGGTTTTGACACCAGATGAATTTGGAAGCTATGTAAATGGTACATGGTCGCAGGTTGCTTCACTGCCATCTGGCTATGCACCGGCATTTTATGCTTCAGCAGTACTTCCCGATGGTCGAGTACTTATCCAAGGAGGCGAAGTGAATGGCCTTAATGAGTATGTGTGGCAAGGTGATGGCGCAATTTATGATCCTGTAGGCAATTTTTGGGTAAGAGTTGAGCCTCCAGCATTTTTTAATAATTACTTTAGCCCTCCACCGCCTTCCGGTGTGCCAACAGTTGGCGATGCGGCAAGCGTTGTATTGCCTGACGGAACATTCATGCTTCAAAACTGCTGTGGACCTCACTCAGCGCTTTTTGATGCTGAAACACTTACCTACAGACAAACTGGCCTTGCGCCAAATGGCCTTCAAACAAAGTTTGGATGTAATAACGAAGAGGGTTGGGTTCTTTTGCCAAATGGCAAGGTGCTCACTGTAGACTGCTATAACTTTAACTTTATACAGGGTGACTATACTCCTCCTCCAGCACTTACTGGATCTGAGATATATGATCCAGAGACAGGCAGGTGGAGTCCAGATTCGGGAAATACTATTGTAAAGTTAAATGGCTTTCCAGATACCGATGAAGCAGGTCCTATGATTCTTCGCCCTGACGGCAAGGTTATTGTTTTTGGTGCAGGAGAAACTGGGCAAAATGCACTCTATGACTACAAAAAGAATAAGTGGTCTATCGCTGAAGGCTTTCCATTTGTTCCTGGAGAAGGCCAACTTAACTGCCAAGATGCAGGGGCTGCACTCTTACCAAATGGCAATGTTTTGGTATCAGCAGGCCCAGGATTTACAAATCCTCCTCAGCACTTTTTTGAGTTTACCTACGACACAAATGAGCTCATTGAGCAGCCGGGTATACCTAACTCAAGCGTTAACTCCTCAGGTGATAGCAATATGCTTGTTTTGCCTACAGGACAGATTATGCTGACTGACGGTACTACAGATGTGCAGATTTATACTTCAGGAGATCAGTGTTTTAATTCTGATTGGGCTCCGGTCGTTAATGATGCTCCTAAAGAGGTGCGAAGAGGTAAAACCTATAAGATTAAAGGCATTCGCTTTAACGGTATGTCTCAAGCTCAGGGGTATGGTGATGAGGATCAGGCAGCAACCAACTATCCTTTGGTTCGTATTACTAACCATGACACAGGCCATGTGTTTTACTGTCGCACACATGATCATAGCTATATGGGAGTGGCATCAGACCGCAAAGTACATACCTACTTTGATGTGCCTGAGAACATCGAAACGGGTAAGAGCAAGCTTGAAGTGGTTGCCAACGGTATCCCTTCAAAAGCTCGTACGATCCATGTAAAAGGCTAGTATTAGCAACGTCAGGCCCACATATCAATTTACTATGTGGGCTTGATATTTCATTGTATATGATATTTTAAGTTAGGCGTTAGAGTCTTTTCTGAAGACATGAAAGAGCAGGAGAATGAGCATGGCACCAATAACGGACATGAAAAATCCTGTAGGCTGCTCTGGGGTGTAGTAGCCAAGGGCTTGGCCTGTGTACTGCCCAACAACCGCGCCGCCAATTCCAAGAAGAGATGTAAGAATAAAGCCTGATATCTCTTTACCTGGCATAAGCGCTCTTGCGATAAGCCCAACAACAAACCCAATAATAATTACTCCGATAATATGCATAAAATTCTCTCCGTTTTTCTTAAGAGATCACTTTTATGCGAAAATTAGTCAAGCTGAAATGACGATTTGTAGTAGACTTGCTGCATCATTAAGAGTGGGGGAGTGTTATGAGCATGCAAGTCAATTTAACAGAGCCTTTTTTAAGAAGACGTCCAGTAGCAGAGGAAAAGCAGGAAAGGAAGCCGCCAGTTGTCCAGCAAACAACGACGAACGTTTTCTGGAAGGCACTATCTGATCTTATAAGTACGCTCTATCCCGAAAGTTACGTGACAGCGCAGATTCTCGTTCACTAGAAAATGTCTGAATAGTCGCCAGTGTGAGTGATTTTTTCTTTAGCTGGCTGTGACTTTTTACCATTATCTGGTGGAATGAGCTCCTTAAAGACCACGTGGATATGCGATACACGAAGACCTGTCATCTTTACAAGCTCTTGCACCACTTTTGTTTGGATCTCTTCAGCCTTGTCTGGTATGGAGAGGCCATAGCCTATCGCTACTTCAACTTTTGCGCTAATAGAGCATGTTTTTGGGTCCTGTTCGGTATGAATGCCTTTAACGCCTTCTGAACGGCCAAAAATGTGATCTATAAAGTTCCCTTCAAGCAGCGAAATGCCAGGAATCTTGGCAAGAGTTTGCAAAATAATACCTTGAAAAACGCGATTGTCAATATCACGAATATACTCAGTTTCAGGAAGTTCAAATTCTTTGGTGTCAACCTTAACTTTTTCTGTCATGACGATAACCCCTCCGTTGTGATACCATTATACCTCAGAAGATTAATCAAAGACAAGCATGAATTCACAAGAAGTTTTACAGCTATTGATCTCAGCCCTTGTTATGGGCTCGATTACCGCATATCTTGCAAAAAGAAGGGGACGAGACCCTGTAAAGTGGTTTTTCGTCGGATTCTTTTTTGGCATTTTTGGGCTTATAGCCCTCTTTTTTATGAAGCCTGTAGAGGCTTTAGAGCCTGCTCCCAGGGCTTTACCAACCATTGAGCAACCTAAGCAGTGGTACTACTTAGATGCGGCTCACAATACTCTTGGACCTATTACGCATGATGAGCTAAAGAGTTTTGCGACTCCAAAGACTTATGTGTGGAAACAGGGAATGACCGACTGGAAACGTCTGGAAGATATATCTTAATCTTAATCTTGATCTTAATCTTGATCTTGATCGTAGAGCCTTTTGCAAAACTAGAGGCTCTTAATCTCTTAAGGCCT
>JAFEGT010000050.1:8040-10691 GCA_018239765.1 Verrucomicrobiota bacterium | reverse complement strand
AGCCTAGGTCGCAGCGTAAGCGGAGGCCTAGGAATACAGAATAACTAGTATCTGAGTCCTGTAAGGACGGCATTTATGGATAGAAATAAATGCCGTCCTTACAGGACTCAATATTTTTTATCCATTTCAATACCCTGGCCTCCGCTTACGCTCCGACCAGGGCTATATCATACCGGCCCTTCAGGCCTTAGCTATCCTGACGTAGCACTAGTTTTGCAAAAGGCTCTTGTTTTTTCTCTTAAAAAAAGAGAAGCTAAAGATTTGCATCTTTAGCTTCTCGGGGCAAGGAAATAGAGTGCAAAATTGCACTCTAGGTCAGTAAATTTTACCAGCTCGACTTTGTGACGCCAGGAACGATGCCCATAAGCGCCATCTCTCTAAATGAGAGACGAGAGACTTTAAACTTGCGCAGAACACCGCGTGGACGGCCAGTAAGTTCGCAACGGTTGCGTAGACGTACTGGAGAGCCATCTCGTGGCATTTTGTTTAGCGATGTGCGTGCATCGTGGCGCTCTTCTTCTGAGAGGCTCATATCTTGTGATTGTTTTTTCAGCGCTTGGCGTTTTTCCCAATGACGCTTCACAATAACTTCACGCTTCTTTTGGCGGTTGACAACCGATTTTTTAGCCATACCGTGGTCTATCCTCTATTTAATGCGTGCTGGACCCTTTTGACGCTGTTTGCGTGTTGGGTCTTTTTTGTTAATAACATAAACAACGCCTCTGCGACGTACAATAACGTCACCTTTGGACTTGTCAGCTTTTACAGATGCTCGTACTTTCATGCAATTCCCTATAAAAATAGGACTAAACTCTAAACTACCAGGACTTTTCTTGCAACACAAAATCTTAATTTTTTACCACCGAGCGGCCATGTTGCACAATTAACCACAGAGCCACTGAGCTCACAGAGGGGGTTGAGACCGGAGAGAAAGCAAAAAATTCATAAAAATCACTCGTTATTTTTATTGATTACAGTGACTCATTGGTAAATTATGTAACAACACTCCAGTAGTTCTCAGCTTCCTCAAATAACTCAGTGCGCTCAGTGGCTCAGTGGTGAAATTTAGGCATCACTTTTTGCTTGCAGGAATTTGGCATTCATCATATCATGTAGCCCAACATTTTTTTAATGAAAGGGCTCACACAATGGTTAAGCGCACATACCAGCCAAGCAAGAAAAAACGCAAAACAGAACATGGTTTTCGTAAACGTATGCAAACTCGCAATGGACGTAAGGTTCTTGCAACACGTCGTAAAATCGGCCGCAAGCGTCTTATCGTAAACTCCTCGAGAGGATGATCTCGGGTCGATATCCGAAAAACTACAGGCTGCGTAAAAGCAGCCAGTTTCAATCGCTTTCAAGAAATTCCAATGTATTCTACGGTGAAGTGCTGTTTGTTGTGTGGAAAACAAACAGTCTCACACACGCACGTCTCGGCATAACTGTGACCAAAAAGTTTGGTGACGCACATATCAGAAACCGCTTTAAGCGTCTTGTGCGTGAGGCTTTTCGTACTTCACGGGTAAAAAATTTTGCTGTGGATATTCATGTAAAGCCAAAGGGGAAGATGGAAGATCTCCCCCTCTATGAGCAGGTAGCAAAGGACTTTGCTACCCTGCATACGAAATTAGGAAGCTGACTTTTTGCTATAGGCATCAAGTGCGTCGATCACTTTTTGCGCATATTTTGCACCGCCACCTGCCTGAAAGCCCATTTTCTCTATGCGAGCACCATTCGGGTCAAGCAAGATAATTGTAGGAAATCCCTGAATATCAAACTGATGCTTAAGCTTTTTGTTTTGTTCGCGTGTAGCATCATCTTGAGGAGATGAGCGTGGAAAATCGATTTTTACAAAGATCAATTTTTGAGCAAGAGCCTGCTGAAACTCAGGTGTGGAAAGGATTTGGCTATCCATCTTCACGCACCATGGGCACCAGTCAGAACCTGTAAAAAAGACAAACATAGGTTTGTTTTGCTGTTTAGCGGCAGCTTTTGCTGCTTGAAAGTCTGTTGTCCAGTTAATCACAGCTTCTTGTTGCGATTGCAGTTCGTGACGTTCTGATGCAGCTTGAAGTGTGGTTCCTGCAAAAAAACCAGTTAGGGCACAGAGAATGGTATAAAATTTCATAAAAAAATACTCCTGTTTTGTGTATAATCCCAAGTCTATATGACATTCAACTATCCTGCTACCATAATTATTCGCCATGAGCGCGAAAATAAGAAAAAATGCTCTTTGACAGGTCTTGAAGGCCGTTTGGACTTTGAGTTTTATAGCTATCCTCGTTGCAAGCTTGCAAAAGACCTTACTGGCTATGTTGTGCTTGCTGTAGATGGTGAGCCTCTTTCAGAAAAGGATGCCCAAGCGGGCATTATTTTGATTGATGGAACATGGAAGTTGGCCGAAAAGATGGTTGCCAATATCCCTATAATCCAAGGTCTTCCAAAACGATCAATCCCAAAAGAGTTTGTAACTGCCTATCCTCGTAGGCAAGAGGTTGCGGCGGGTCTTGCCTCGATAGAGGCAATTTACGTGGCCTACTTAGCTTGCAAAAGACCTACGGATGGCCTACTCGATCACTACTATTGGAAAGAGGACTTTCTTTTAATAAATCAGGTGAGTATACAGAGTCTTAAATAACGTGCCCGTG
>JAFEGT010000050.1:0-7960 GCA_018239765.1 Verrucomicrobiota bacterium | reverse complement strand
GGGCACGGGCACGAAAGCATTTTATTTACGGGTTAATTTGCATGTATATCGTTCAAGTGGCGTCGGAAGTGGCTCCTGTAGCAAAGGTGGGTGGCCTTGCTGATGTGATGATGGGGCTCAATCGTGAGCTGCAAAATAAGGGTCATCGTGTTGAGCTTATTTTACCTAAATATGACTGTCTCGATGCAAAGGGGTTATCTCTTGAATGTCGGCAAACTGGTGTTCGCACATATTTTGAAGATAAATGGCATGAAAATGCCATATGGCACACCTGTATTAACAATGATCAGAGCTTAACGCTTTTACAAAGCTTACATCCAAAACTCTTTTTCGATCGTGGCACAATTTACGGCTGTCATGATGATATAGACAGGTTTTTATATTTTTCACGCGCAGTGCTTGACTGGCTTGCTCTGCAGCAGGAAACCCCAGATATTATCCATATTCATGACTGGGAAACAGCCGCTATTGCCTTTCTCATTCGCCAAGGGCCGTTTACAAGGCGGTTCGAAAAAACGCGTACAGTACTTACGATTCACAATATGGCCTATCAGGGTCACTGTTCTGTAGAAGACCTTGATAAAATAGGGCTATCAGGAGCCTGGTACGATGCGCCAAAGCGCCTTTTAGAGGATTTTGGCACAAGCTTGAATCTACTTAAGGGGGGTATAGTATTTTCAGACTATACCACAACAGTTTCTCCTAACTATGCTAAAGAGGTACTTACCCCAGAAGGTGGTAAAGGGCTCCAACTTGCTTTAAAAGAAAATCTACATAAATTTTCTGGTATCTTAAATGGGCTTGATTATAACTACTGGAATACTGAAACCGATCCTCACATCTATTTTCCCTATTCAAGTTCACATCTTGGCAATAAGCAGGCAAATGCGGCGTCTCTTCGCGACGAGCTCGGTCTTCAGCAAACAAAAGAAAAACCGCTTGTAGTAGCTATTACAAGGCTTGTTGAACAAAAAGGTGTAGATCAGCTTAGACATGTGATCCAGGTAAGCCATGATAAGGGCATCCAGTGCGTTATTTTAGGTGCAGCTCCCGATCCTGCCATTCATTATGAATTTGTGGATTTAGCTCAAAAGTATGCAAATGATCCCGATGTGCGCATCCTTCTTGCGCAAGAAGAGGCTCTGGCTCATAAGCTCTATGCGGCCTCAGACATGTTTCTGATGCCATCATTGTTCGAGCCATGTGGCCTTGGGCAGATTATTGCCTTGCGTTATGGCTCCATTCCTATAGTGCGTAAAACAGGCGGCCTTGCTGATACTGTGTTTGATGTGGACTATTCTGGAAAGCCATTTACGGAAACCAATGGCTTTGTTTATGAAAATGCCGATAATACAGGTATAGATTCTGCGCTTGATCGCGCCATTCAGCTCTGGAAAAATGACCATAAAAAGTGGAAAAAGCTGATGGTTCAAGCTATGAACTTTGATTTTAGTTGGAATGCATCTAGCGCTCTATACATTGATATCTACAAAAAAATTCTCAAATTGGTGTAGAATAGTGCGGTATGAGTGATGTCGCTGTAAAACAGAAAAAATTTGCTCGCAATATCGAGCGTATCGTCGAGGCACCCACCTTTTTTAGTGTGGCAAATTGCCTTACCTTTATTCGCATCTTTATTAGCCCAGTCTTTCTCCTGGTATATTTACAGCACGAAGCGCTAGGAATAAGCCGCATCTATTTGCCTTATGTTTTGCTTTTTTTGCTGGGCGTAAATGAGCTCTCAGATGCTCTAGATGGCTTTTTAGCTCGTAAATACAATCAGGTTACAGACCTTGGTAAGATTTTAGACCCTATGGCAGATAGCATCTCGCGCATTTCGGTGTTTTTGACCTTTACTCAGCCTCCGGTAAACGTGCCGCTTGTGCTTGTTTTCATCTTTTTGTATCGCGACTCTGTTATCAGCACACTTCGCACAATATGCGCTTTAAGAGGTTTTGCCCTTGCAGCACGTGCAAGCGGCAAAATTAAGGCCGTAATTCAGGGTGTTGCTGCCTTTTTTATCACAGGTCTATTAATTCCACATTCTCAGGGCCATCTATCAGATTCTGCCCTTTTTCTCTTAAGTACATTAGCTGTTTCAGTAAGCGCAATATATGCTCTATACTCTGGCGTAGAGTACCTTATGGCTAACAGGTTTCATATTCAGCGTATTTTGCTGAGAAAAAAGCTTGCGAAAAAATAGTGGTTTTTATTACGCTCTAAGCTTCATTTTTCTGGGGTGTCGCCAAGCGGTAAGGCAGCGGTTTTTGGTACCGCCATGCGGAGGTTCGAATCCTTCCACCCCAAATTGACTGGTAAGAGGTATTTTTTGGCCAAAGCATCAATATTGATAGCCGGCTCTTCGCATCCAGAACTTGCTAATGAAATTAGCAAAAAGGTCGATTTACCTCTCTTTCCAGTATCAATAGCTCGATTTCCCGATGGTGAAATGCGCGTCCAGTTGGGCGACTCTGTAGCTGGTAAACAGGCGTTTATCATACAGTCAATCGCCAAAAAACCAAACGAGCTGTTGATAGAGACTTTATTGCTTGTCGATGCCTTAAGACGGGGAGCGGCAGAGCAAATTGTGATAGTGAGCCCCTATTTTGCCTATGCGCGACAAAACGTGCAGGAAGATGGAGGTTCATCAGTAGCCGCAAGACTCTTTGCAGACTTTTTAAAGCTTGCCGGAGTTGATGGACTCATCACAATGGATCTGCATGCGGAGCTTGTTAAAAGCTTTTATGACTTTCCAGTCGAACATCTAAGCGCAAGACATCTTTTTGTTGAAGCGCTAGAACGTGATAAAGCATTGACTGGTGATTGTATACTAGTTGGGCCAGACTTTGGCAGTGCTAAACTTATCGCCAAATATGCAGAAGAGCTTAAAAGCTCTATTGCATTTATCGAAAAGAGGCGAATAGATGCACGCAAAGTCACTATGCTCTCCTTAATTGGAGAGGTAAAAAATAAGATCGTTCTTCTCGCTGACGATGTATGTTCCACGGCCGGAACGCTAACGTCAGCAGCTACTGTCTGCCAAGGGAAGGGCGCAAAAAGTATTATTGGGGTGGTCTCTCACGGTTTATTCGTTGAGGATGCACTAGATGTCATTGTAAAGAGCCCTATAGAGCGTCTTTACGTGAGCGATAGCGTACAGCTTGATCCCAAAGTACTTGCGTGTCCGAAAATACATGTCGTATCTGTGGCAAATCTCTTTGCCGCGGCCCTTTCAAAGCAGCAAAAGCTCTTTCAAGAACGTTTTTAAGAAAAAGTTTTAAATATATTTATTTATTGTTGGAGAACATATGGACGAACGTAAGGATTTAGAAATCCAGATCTCAGAAAGATCCACTAAATCAAAGAGTGAAGCAAAACAGCTTCGACGCAATAATCAGATTCCTCTCTGCATTTACTCAAACGGAAAAGAAGCAGACACAGCAAGCTGTGGCCTTGTTGAATTTCAAGCTATCTTGCGCGAATTAAACCCAGGCTTTTTGCCAACAACAGTCTTTTCGCTAAAAGGCTCAAAAGGCAAAGCACGCCGTGCGATCATTAAAGATATTCAGTACAAGCCTACAACATACGAAGTGCTACACCTCGACTTTCTTGAACTTCACGACAACGTACCAGTTGATGTAAAAGTACCTATCGAATGTGTAAACTCAATGGACTGCCAAGGTGTTAAGTTGGGCGGCTTTTTACGTTCACTTATCCGCCACTTGAAAGTTCGCTGCTTACCACGCAATATTCCTTCACACTTCCAGATCGACGTGAAGGAACTTGGTTTAAACCAAAACCGTCGTGTTTCAGATTTGAGCATTCCAAAGGATGTACGACCACTTGTGAAGCCAAACGAAATTATCGTTAGCGTGCTTAAGAAGTAAGTAAAGTGATTCTGGCAGTTATCGGCCTGGGTAATCCAGGTAAAGAATACGAGATGACGCGCCACAACATAGGGTTTTTAGTGCTTGAGGCACTTGCCCGAGAGTGTGGGGCGCAGTTTCGAAAAGACGATAAGTTTGAGGGATGGCGATGCCGAGTAAATGGCGTAGAGCTCCTGATGCCAGCAACATATATGAATGATAGTGGAACTGCGGCGCAGAAATTGCTCCGCTACTTCCAGATTGCTCCGAGCAGAGTGCTCGTAGTAGTCGATGACATGGATCTTGCCTTTGGTCAGTTACGGATAAAAGCCTTTGGCGGTCCGGGCGGGCACAATGGCCTAAAGAGCCTCGAAAAGCATCTAGGCACTTCGCACTATGCGAGGCTTAGAGTGGGAATAGGTAGGCCTTTAGTAGGTACACAAGTAGATTATGTACTTGGAACCTTTAGCCAAGAAGAAGCAAAGCTTCTGCCCGAGATAATCGGCCAGGCTGTCAGCTGTATAAAACGGCTGTTTAGCGAGGAGCTTTCAAAGGTTGCAATCGATGTCAATCGAACAACAAGTTTAAAGATAGATAAGGAATCAATATGATGATGCAAGATCAAGAACAAAAAAAGTCAAATCTTTACGAAGGTATGTATGTTCTCAATGCGCACATTAGCGATGAGACACGTAACCACGCCTTCGAAAAGATTAAAAATGGCGTTATTAACCGCGGTGGCGAGATTGTGAAGATTCACGATCAGGGCCGTAGACGCCTTGCGTATGAAATCAACCGTCAAAAAGAAGGTTACTACTATTTGGTGTACTTCCGCTTGCCAACACAAGATATGAGCGATCTCTGGCAGGAATACCACCTGAATGAAAACCTCCTTCGCTTTGTTACACTCCGCACTGACAAAGTGATGGAAGAGATTAAATTTAAACAACTTCCTGAACAATAAGAGGAAAGAACTATATGGATATGAATCCTAGTATGAATTCGGGTATGAGTTCTTCGAATCAAAAATTTGGTTCTAAAAAAAGAATGTCAGCTGACCCTGTAGATCCAAAAATGCGTAAAAGAAAGCGCTGCCCATTTGTGATTGCAGGCTTTGAAGATGTCGACTACAAAGATATCGAAACTCTTTCAAAGTTTATTACTGAAAGAGGCAAAATTTTGCCACGTCGTATTACAGGTGTTTCAGCCTATTTTCAGCGACGCTTAACAAAAGCAATTAAGCAAGCTCGTCACGTAGCGTTGCTTCCGTTTGTAGCAGACAACTAAGGAATAATACACTATGCCAACACAAATTTTATTACTTGATGATGTCGATAACGTAGGTCACAAAGGTGAAATCGTTACCGTAAAACCGGGCTATGCATTTAACTTTCTTATTCCTAAGAAGTTTGCCCTCGTAGCAGACCGCAATGCCGTGCGTCGCCAAAAGCGTCTGCAAGAAGAGCGCAGAGTGAAAGCTGCAGAAGATAAGAAGGCAGCGGAAGAAGTTGCAGCTCGTCTTAACGGTACAGCATTTACGATCGAAGTTAAAGTTGATCACGATGGCCATATGTATGGTAGCGTATCATCTCTCGATATCGTTCATCTCGTTAAGTCACAATCTGGTATTGAGCTTGATAAGCGCTCAGTTCCTCTTAAGCATCCTATTAAGCAAACAGGTGTTCATGACCTTACCCTTCGTCTTAAAGAAGGTGTTGAGGCTCTTATCCACCTCAAGGTGCTTGTAGAAGGCGCTGTAGAGCATGAAGAACCAGTTGTTGCAGATGAAGCACAACAGTAAGCAAATTATAGTTACGGGCGGTGCCGGCTTTATAGGCTCTTGCGTCGTCCGTTACCTTAATGATCAAGGCTACAACAATATCGTTGTAGTCGATAATCTCGGTCAAAATAATGACAAATGGAAAAACCTAGTAGGCAAAACAGTTTCTGATGTTTTGCACAAAGGTGATTTTTTCTCTTGGCTACAGGGTAGAGGCTCTGAAATTGGAGCTATCATCCATCTTGGTGCCTGCAGCAGTACTGTAGAGCAGGACGCCAACTACCTTCTCGAAAATAACTACCGCTACACACGCCGCCTTGCCGAATTTGCCTTAAAGCATAGTATACGATTTATCTATGCATCGAGTGCTGCTACCTATGGCGATCGCGTGTCAAACTTTACTGATGATCATAGCGGCATCAAAGATCTTGCCCCGTTAAATATGTATGGCTTTTCTAAGCAGCTATTTGACATGTGGGCCTACAATGAAGGCGTTTTAGACAAACTTGTCGGCCTTAAATACTTCAACGTCTACGGTCCAAATGAATATCATAAGGGTCGTATGTGCTCGGCTCTTGTTCGCATGGTGCCAGAAGTTGAAAACGTAGGTGTTATACGCCTTTTTGAGTCTGACCTTCCTGCTAAATATGCCAACGGTGAACAAAAGCGAGATTTCATCTACGTAAAAGATGCAGTCAAGATGACATGTGCCTTTTTAGACAACCCTGCCTGCGGTATTTTTAATATCGGCACAGGTGAGGCAGTATCCTGGAATCGACTTGCAAAAGCGGTCTTTAAAGCTGTTGGAAAACCAGAACAGATTGCCTACTCAGAAATGCCCCAAGACCTTAAGGGAAAATATCAGTACTTTACTCAAGCTGATATGACAAAGACACGTAAGGCGCTAGGGGAGAGTGCAACCTGTATGCACTTTGAAGATGCTGTTGCTGATTATGTTACAAACTATTTGCAAAAGAGTGCTCGATGGTAACTCTTGCCCACGTATTTAACAGCCTTAAAGCTAAATCAGTCCTTGTAGCAGGGGATTTGGTGCTTGATCGCTATACCTTTGGTAAGGCTAAGCGCATATCACCTGAAGCGCCCGTTCCTGTTGTGCTTGTTGAGCGCGAAGAAGAGCGTGCTGGTGGTGCTGGAAACGTGGTGCTCAACCTGCTTTCTATGGGCATGAGAGTGATTTGCCTTGGAAGAGTGGGTGATGATGCTGCGGGTAATGAGCTTGTGTCGTCCCTTGCAAAAGAGGGCGCAGATACCTCTGCTCTTTTTGTTGAAAAGCAGTTTCACACACCCCACAAGACGCGTGTTATTGCATCGAGCCAACAGATTGTGCGGATAGATCATGAGCCATCAAAAGTGCTTTCTGAGGAGACTGAAGCGCAGATTATAGCTGCAATCCCAGAGCTTGTACGTTCATGTGATCTTGTGGCAATATCTGATTACGCTAAAGGGTTTTTAACACCAAAGCTTCTTAAAGCGCTTATTGGTGAAGCCAAAAAATGTAACATTCCCGTTATCTCCGACCCTAAGGGTTCTGACTTTACTCGTTATGCAGGCTCGACAATACTTAAGCCTAATCTTTCTGAGGCCTTTGCGGCAGTGCCTGCGGGCTGTTCTACACTGCTTGATGCTGCAAAACATATCTTCAAACAGGTTCATATCGATACACTGCTTATCACAAGATCTGAAGCTGGTATTTCGCTCTTTTATCCAGAAGGCCGTCAGGAAGACTTTCCTGTGCAGCCTCGCGAAGTAAAAGATGTAACTGGCGCGGGTGATACTGTGCTTGCAATGCTTGCATGCGCGCTTGCAAACAAGCTAACTCTTGCAGAAGCGACACAGCTTGCCAACATCGCTGCACAAGTAGCTGTGGAAAAGGTTGGCTGCTGGCGGGTGACGCTTGCAGAGGTTGCTCGTAGGCTTATTGAGCAGCATGCACACAACAAAATCTTTGATGAGCAGCATGTTGCAGCGCTTAGACAAGCCTTAAACGGAAACAGATTTTTTCTCTTTGGACTTGATGCGCAAAAGCAGCTTGATTCTGCGCTCTTAAAATCGGTTCGCCATGCTGCTGAATCGACCAAGCAGGAGCTTGTGGTGGCTATTATGGGCTCTCAGCCTGATGAAGAGCTTGTGGCTTCCTTAGCTTCACTTAACTGTGTAGATTATCTTCTTCTTACGCATAAAGATCGCGATGTGCTGATGCAGGAGCTTCAGCCTCTCGAGTCCGTCTTTGTCTAATTTTAAGAGCCTTTTCTAAAGTTCATCCCTTGCCCGTGCCCGTGCCCGTGCCCTTGCC
>JAFEGT010000004.1:20431-20609 GCA_018239765.1 Verrucomicrobiota bacterium | reverse complement strand
TATATCTCACCCTTGCGGGCTCAGAAATGGTTCCATACAAATACCAACCTGCACGACAGCTGGCTATTGCTCAAGAAATAAAAAAGGCTTATCCCGATGCTGTCAGCCAAGAATATGAACAGGAGCTTCGCAAGCGCATTCCAAGACCTGCAGCGGAAAAAAAGAAAAAGGCGGCTCC
>JAFEGT010000004.1:0-20305 GCA_018239765.1 Verrucomicrobiota bacterium | reverse complement strand
AACCTTTGATGCAAATTTGCAGACTGATCATATTACTGACGGCATTATGCGCCTACCATGTACGCCAGAGTACAAACCTGTATGGGATTTAATATTGAAAAATAGCCAATGGCTTAATGATGCCAAGACTATGTACGTATATGATAGATTGCACCAGATCTATGAAAAAATACCTGGGCAGTGTCGTGACATACTGTTACCACTTATAGGTCATCTTAAAGAACAGCCTCAATATATTCCTACAGCCTACAGGCTCTTTAAGGATTTTCCATTTGATCGAGAAATAGCCCTACAGCTACTCCAATACTGCCCGATAGAGGTCTTAAGTGACGCAAATGATATTGTTACAAAGCTCCTACCTGTTATCGGCAAGGAGCATCAAAAGCTCGTTCCATTCTGCAAGGCAGCAGTGAATTTCCCGAATGCCGATCGTAATGTTTTGGCAGTTGCACTTGTTGTGCCGTCAGTATGTCATGAACTGCTCGAAAGATCGCTATCGCTAGAGTCCCTCACTACGCTTTTTGAGCGTCGTGGTAAAGCCGATAAGGAGCGGTACAATAGAGCATACCCACGACTTGCAGTGCTTGCGTGCGAAAGCCGCAACCTGGGATATGTGCAGCGCGTATGCGTAATAGATTTCGGCATCCCTACTCATATCGCACAAGAAGAGCGCTTCCGGCTCAAGCTACGCTGCATACAGTATCGAGGCTGGGATGACAATATGAAAACACTCTTTGCGAAATCCCTTGAGCAGCAACCTGGGTGTCAACCTACCATCAACTGGAATAGTAGTTACCGTCACTATGGTTTTTCTGGAACTCACCAGCTTCATGGCTCTTTATCTCCGGTTGAGACTGGGACCAACGTACCTTTTATAGAAAAAGCCATAAGAACAGCCCTAGAACTCGCCTCAGAACATAAAGAGACCCCTGCATATTTTCACTGTATGCTTAACTTTGCCGTACAGACTGTACGTAATATGCTTGAGGCCTATCCTCGTATACGATTTTCCTTTGATCCGTTTTCACTGCTTTTAGCCTTAGATCAATCGGAGATCATGTTTGGCCTCTTGCGTATGGCAAAGCGTAAAGGGGTAATTATGGAGTATGTGCCCAGAGCCCAAGCTTGCCGTAAAACGTTTGCAGATCTCGATAGTGAAACAGCATTTACAGGCCACCACTGTTTGAGAGAAGTCACCGCCGAAAACGTTGTACCAACACTCCTTAGGGTACAAAGAGAAATGTGCACATGGCAAGACCTTCATTTTATAAGAGACTTTGAAGGACGACAAAAGGTTCTCGAAGATATCTTTGCGGTATGGAAGAAATTTCCTCTTGTTGTATGCCATAATGAAGTCATACAGTCTATGTCGAGTGTACTGCTACCAAACGGGGTGCTGGATTACTACCCTAGCCTGGAAAGCTTTCTCGATTGCCTTGCATCGATTTATGCAACTGCCTGCACAAGCTCTGAACCCCCATTTCATCAAGTTACTCGAACCGTAAAAAATGGGATTGTAAAAGACTATACCGATAATGGAAGAATTGCTGCTGAAAGCTTAAAGAGGATTACCAAAGACTTTAAAACGATGTATGAGGCAGGGATTTATAATACATACCCTCAGAAATTTCACGAGCAGGCACGTAAAATAATCCAACTCTTCAAAGCACCCTCCTACCTAGAACCGCTGAGCCTTGTAGAACCTGTACAACTCTTTACAGAAACGATCACTGAACATGAAATCGTTGATTGGCTATTGATGCTGCTCAACCACAGAAACGTAGCTGACTTTGGAATGATCTATTCTGCAGTGCTGGAACCAATTCTACGCCAACCAATTTTAGAACGGATAGTAGATCCACTGTTAGAAATTGGGCTTGCAATACAGAGCGATTCTAATGCAATTGCAATCCTCGAGAGGGTTCTGCCCTTTCTTAAGAAAGACTACACAGGCAGGGTGCCGCTTTTTGTAGATCGAGCAAAGAGAGCTATGTCACTTCTCTTTAGCCAACCCAACAGCCAATGGGCAAGCTTTATCGATGTTATCACCCATAAAGTGTATGACGAGATGGTGCAAGCTGCACTAATCGTTGACTGGATGAAAAGACTGATGACCTGCTCATGCCCAAAAGATTTCTTCGAAGTTCAACGCGATCGAACCATGCGGGCCATAGTAGAAAAAAAACTCCTGCAATCATTTATGCATCTTGATAAAGATTGTCAACTCACCTTGCTACAATTTAGCGACAAATGGAGAGCTCCAAAGGAATTAATGAATTCATATGTGTTGCAGCTGAAGTGCGTTGAGGCTTTTTTGAGTATTGAAGTGGAACTTGCGAAGCAGGAGAAGTAAGCTCCTCTCTTGCCCCTGCCCGGATTACCCCTTGCCCTTGCCCCTGCCCTTGCCCATGCCCCTGCCCCTGCGCGTGCCCTTGCCCCTGCGCGTGCCCTTGCCCATGCCCTTGCCCGGATTATCCCTTGCCCTTGCCCGTGCCCTTGCCCTTGCCCGCTAATTTAATTGTTCAGCTAAAGCCCTCTTGAGGGCGACTTTATAACGCCCCCTAAAGGGGCTCTAGAAGAAATAAAATTAAAATAATCCGGGCAAGGGCAAGGGCAAGGGCAGGGGCAAGGGCAGGGGATGAGAATTGCAAAAGTCAATAAAGAATAAGAATAAGAGGGAAAAAGGATAGGGGCCAGAGATCTGGCCCCTATGGAGAGTAATTAGGCATCCAGGTATTGGATGATGCACTCTTGCGTATTGTCGCCAGCACGGCGCTCAGCAAGGCGCATAATGCGGGTGTAGCCACCAGCACGCTTTTCAAAGCGTGGGCCGAGCACACCAAAGAGCTTCTCAATAACCTTACGGTCATTGTTATATGAGCTCTTGTCGCCATTCTTCGCATCGCGAGCTTCTTTTGGTGTAAGGCTGTTGTAACGAACCATTAACCAGCCGATAGCTTGACGGCGTGATGCAAGTGTATTCTTTTTTGCAAGTGTGATCAGCTGATCAGCAAATCGCTTCAGCTCTTTTGCCTTTGGCACTGTAGTCACAATCTGCTCTGCGTCGACAAGCGACTTCAGCATGTTGGCAAACATGCAACGACGGTGACTTGATGTTTTGCTAAGTTTAGCTCTACTATTTGCGTGTCTCATAATCCTACTTCTTCTTCTTTTCGCGTTTTTGCTTGCGCTGGTCTAAAAGTTCTTTCATCTTATCTTTCACATTATCAAATGTAATGCCAAAGCCGGAAAGATCCATACCGAGCCCAAGATTCATATCTTGAAGTTTTGCTTTAATTTCGTTTAGTGACTTCTTACCGAAGTTACGAAACTCGAGCATTTTCTTCTCAGGAATACATACAAGTTCAGCAATTGTGTCGATGTTTGCTGATGCTAAGCAGTTTGTCGAACGGACTGAAAGTTCAATCTCGTCGATGCGAAGTGCTAGTTTATCAAGCAGTTCATCATCATCGCTCTGATTATCTTTGAGTGGTGATTCAAAGATCAAGTCATGCGCTTTGATTTGCTGGAATACTTCAATGTTATTTACACAGATTTGTGAAGCAAAGCTTAATGCTTCAGCAGGCGTTAAACGGCCATCTGTGGTAATTTCAAGAACAAGGCGGTCAAAGTCTGTATCTTGACCAACACGTGTGTTCTCAACAAAGTAATTCACAAGTGTAACTGGTGAGAATGCTGTATCAATAACGATCTCATCCACAATTTTGTGTGGAATGATATGACGTTCAGACGATACATACCCTCTACCAAAACCGACGCGAAGGTCTACTTGACGGCTCATTGGCTTAGTCACAGTAAACAGCTTAAGCTCCGGATTAACAACTTCAAAGATGCTATCTTTAACAAGGTCTTTCAGCTTAATTTCGATTGAGCCTTTGTTCTTATCAAGATCATCTTGAGAGATGTCTAGCTGAGTCGACACAATTCGGCTTTCGCGTGTAGTTTGTGTCTCTTCTGAAGGCAGGCAACGAAGCTTTGCACCTTTAAAGTTCAAAATAACATTCGTCATATCTTCGACGATACCATCAACTGCCATAAATTCATGCGGCACACCTTCGATACGTACCGAAATAATTCCGGGCGTCTCGAGAGATGAAAGCAGAATACGGCGTAGAGCGTTGCCGATGCTGTGGCCAAATACACGCTCAAATGGTTCCGCGATAAATCGTGCGAATGTCGGCGTTGCAGATTCCTCATCAAGAGCAATTTTGCGAGGCTTTTCAAGTTTGCCGAATTTCACCAACATGTAGTCTTCTCCCTATCTCGTTTAGTTACTATACTCTGCGTCTCTTGCGAGGACGGCATCCATTATGTGGAACTGGAGTGTCATCAGAAATGACAGTCACATTAAGTCCCGCGCTTTGAAGACCGCGAACAGCCGGCTCACGACCAGCTCCTGGGCCTTTTAGCTTCACTTCGATGTCTCTCATACCCATGTTCATGGCAACCTTAGCAGCGTCTTGAGCGGCAACGGTAGCTGCAAATGCAGAAGATTTTCTCGATCCTGAATAGCCAGATTTTCCAGCTGATGACCATGCAATAACCTGTCCTGTTGGATCTGTAATCGCGATGATCGTGTTATTGAACGTTGCTTTAACAAAAGCTATGCCTGTTGGCACAGTTCTTGAAATCTTTTTCTTTGTTTTAACTGTCTTTTTCGCAGTTGTTGCTTTATTGGTGCTCAAGGCTTAAAAACTCCCTACTATTGTGTTGCTTTCTTTTTACCTGCTACAGTCTTACGTGGACCCTTACGTGTACGAGAATTCGTACGTGTACGCTGTCCGCGGACTGGCAATCCGAGCCTATGTCTCATACCTCGGTAGCAGTGAATGCTCACAAGGCGCTTAATATTGTTCTGTACTTGGCGGCGAAGGTCACCTTCAACGACATATTCTGACTGAATAAGGCTCGTCAGTTTTGCGATGTCATCTGAAGTTAACTTACCTGCGCGCATGTCAGGATTCAGCTTTAATTTCGCCATAATTTCATGAGATGTGCTGAGGCCTATACCATATATATAGGTCAAACTCACCTCTAGTCTTTTGTTGTCTGGTATGTCTACACCAAGAATTCGAGCCATTGCTCTTCTCCGATATTAAAAATGTGAGAAAATAATAATCTATTCAGCCATTTATTACAAATGTTATGAGCGTACACGTCCCTTTTTCATGAATCCATCATAGCGCTTCATCAGAAGATGGCTCTCGATTTGCTTCATGGTATCGAGTACAACACCCACTAAAATCAGCAGCGATGTACCGCCGAAAAAGTAGCTTATTGATGTTGATACGTTCATAAGTTTGCTGACAATCTGTGGCAGCACTGCAAGAAGCGCAAGTAGTAGTGCGCCAATCAATGTAATGCGGCTCATAGTCTGTTCCAGGTAGTCCTGAGTATGTTTGCCCTGCTTAATGCCTGGGATAAATGCGCCATTTTTCTTCATGTCAGATGCGATCTGGTCTGGTCTAAACTGTGTAGCTGTCCAGAAGTAGGTGAAGAAGATAATAAGCAGCATATATGTAACAACATAAAGGCTAGAACCAGGTGAGAGCCAATTTGCAACCTGACCCATCCAGTTTCCGAGGCCTACAAACTGGCCTATGGTCGCTGGAAACATAAGGAGCGAAGAGGCAAAAATCACCGGAATAACACCTGCGTAATTGACCTTAAGTGGTATATAAGATGAACCCATTCCCTGAACTTCTTTATTGCCCACAACACGACGAGCGTACTGTAGGGGTATACGTCTTTGACCTTGTGTGATATAGATTGTCGCCATAATCACAAGTACAAAGAGCGAAAAGAGCACAAGGAGCGAGAAGAAGGAAATCTGTCCTGCTTCTGGGCTATCTAAGTTTAACTGCTGCATAATCAAGCCCATTGTAGATGGAAGCGATGATAATATACCAACAGTGATAATAAGGCTCATGCCGTTGCCGATGCCTTTTTCTGTAATCTGCTCACCAACCCACATCAAGAACATAGTTCCTGTTGTCATTGTGATAACCATAACAGCGTAAAAAAGCCACGAAACACCAAATGCCTGCACTTCTAGTAGCTCAGGAGAGATAATGCCAGGGTTTGACATGTTGATCTGCTGGGCATACTTGGCAAACAGCGTTGCCTGGAAGAACGACAAAATAAGTGTTCCATAACGTGTCCAGCGATTAACTTTGCGACGACCCAATTCAGGGTTTTCGCGAATTTCACGCTGTAACGATGGTATGAGGGCTACAAGCAGCTGCAAGATAATAGAAGCGGAAATATAGGGAACAACGCCAAGCGCAAATATTGTCATCTGCGAAAAGGCGCCGCCACTAAATATATCAACTAACTGAAAAAGGTTCTGTCCACCACCGGTAGCTTCACGAAAATAGGCTAAAGCCACTTCGCCATTGATACCTGGTACTGGAATAAAACCACCCACTCGATATACGACGAGTAGAAGCAGCGTAAATACAATTTTCTTTTGGAGCTCCGGAACTTGAAAAATTCTCGTTAGCGTTGCAAACATATATACTCACATCTCATTGTAAGGAGCA
This sequence comes from Verrucomicrobiota bacterium, assembly GCA_018239765.1. Classification (GTDB taxonomy): domain Bacteria; phylum Chlamydiota; class Chlamydiia; order Chlamydiales; family FEN-1388; genus SZAS-7. The sequence goes on along the minus strand of JAFEGT010000004.1, from coordinate 13,742 downwards.
AAATTGATTCTCAGACTACAGTAAATTGAATCTGAGCTTGCTTTAGTTTTTCTTCGGCCTTTTTAGACATCGCATTAGCTTCAATGCGAACCTTTTTTGTCAGTTGTCCTTCGGACAGTACTTTAAACCCGTGTGACGATGCTTTAATTGCACCGGCAGCAATCAATGTTTGCATGTTTACAACATCGCCATCATTGAAAAGCACTTCGATCTCAGAAAGGTTGATAGCATCAAGTTTCTTTTGGAAACGAAGGTTGCTAAAACCACGACCAGGAAGCTTACGATACTGTGGTAACTGACCACCTTCGTAACGAGCTCTTGTCTTATAACCAGCACGGCTGCCCGCACCCTTGTGTCCGCGACCGCAGGTTTTACCTAGGCCTGAACCCATTCCGCGACCCACGCGCTTGCGACGCTTATATGGACGGCTTGTGTTTGTTAATGAATGAAGTTCCATTATGCTCCCTTCCTCTGATTCAATACATTTTCGCGAGTTTGAAGGCCTTCTAGCGCTTTGAATGTTGCTCGCACCTGATTAATTGGGTTGCTAGAACCAAGACTCTTGGCCATAACATCCTTGATACCGGCAAACTGAAGAACTGAACGCACTTTTGAACCAGCAATAATACCAGTACCTTGAGGTGCTGGACGCATATACACTGATGCACCATCCCACTTAACAGACATATCATGTGGAATGCTTGTGCCTTCCATTGTGATTGTTTGCATGTTTTTGCGTGCAAGCTCTCCGCCTTTACGGATAGCTTCGGTCAATTCGTTTGCTTTTGCAAAGCCGTAGCCAACCTTGCCCTTACCATCTCCAACGAGGATAAGTGCTGAAAAGCTCATCTTGCGTCCGCCTTTTACAGTCTTTGAGCAGCGGTTGATGAAGAGAACTTTCTCCATTAAGTCTGACTTAGGTTGTTCTTTCTGCTCGCGCTTTGTGTTTTCTTGTCTTGCCATTATAGTTCCTTTAAAACTGTAGGCCGCCAGCGCGTGCGCTGTCAGCGAGTTCAGCTAATATTCCGTGATAGCGAAATGGACCACGATCAAAAACAATCTCTGAAATACCAAGCTTCTTTGCACGCTCAGCAATCATCTCACCCAATACTTTCGCAGAAGCTTTATTCTTCTTTGCGTTGTCACTCTTACGAAGTTCTTTTGAGTTAGTTGAAAGAGATGCAAGTGTCTTGCCCTCTTCATCATTGATCAGCTGTACTTCGATGTGCTTATTCGTTTTTACGACGCACATTCTTGGCTTTGAATGAGTACCACGACAGTGCTTTCGTACGCGCATTGCTCTTTTAGCTTTGCATATGCTACTTTTGATTTGACCACTTTCCATTTCGAAACCTATTTAAACCTTACTTTTTAGCTGTTTTGGCAGCTTTACCAGCTTTCTTGCGTACAAACTCGCCTTCATAGCGTATACCCTTACCTTGATATGGTTCAGGTTTCTTATGGGCGCGGATTTGAGCCGCAAACTGACCAACAGCCTGTTTATTGATACCAGTTACGGATATCTGCGTATTTTTTTCGACTTTAACGGCGATGCCAGTTGGGATAGGAAGCTGTGTCGGGTGGGAATTACCAACTTGAAGATCAAGAATAGTCCCCTGCACCGCAGCACGATAACCAACACCAATCATCTCTAACTTCGTTTCAAAACCCTGTGTTGTACCAATAACCATGTTATTGATAAGTGCACGATAGAGGCCATGAAACTTGGAGAGAGCACGTTCTTCGCTAGTCATGCTAACTGTAACAATGCCATTATCTACGTTTACAACCACACCAGGAACCAAAGCTTGATGCAAGGAACCTTTTGGGCCTTTTACGATAATTTCGTTATCTTTTACCTGTACATCTACTCCTTTAGGGAGTGTGATGGGAGCTTTTCCTTTACGAGACATGATGCTATTCCTTTACCAAACTTGACACAATAATTCGCCACCAACTTTCTGGTGTCTTGCGTTAGAACCTACGAGAACACCTTTTGATGTACTTACGATTGAGATTCCAAGGCCGTTGAATACACGTGGAATATCGTTATACCCTACATAGCGGCGACGGCCAGGTTTTGATACACGTGTAAGACCACGGATCAGAGGCTCGCGCTTTGTATTGTAGCGCAAAAAGATGCGCATATGTGATTTTCCACCCTCGTTTTTCACGAGAAAATGTTCGATGAATGACTCATCTTTCAGAAGCTGAGCAATGTTTTGTGACAAGACGCTCCATTGTACATCAACGAAGCGATGACGCGCCATTGATGCGTTGCGAATACGAGTTAAGAGATCGCTTACTGGATCGTTGAAACTCATGCTTTTCCTCCTTCCATATCATGCCATTCTGGCACGAGTACTGTCTTTTCTTTAAATGGCATGCCCATGAGCCTTAAAAGCTCTACACACTCTTCATCATTTTGTGCTGATGTAACAAACGTAATGTTCATACCTTGTGAACGCTTAACCTTATCGAGGTTTAACTCTGGGAAGATCATCTGATCTTCGAGACCGAGTGAATAGTTTCCACGGCCATCTGCTTTTGAGTTAAATCCGCGAAAGTCGCGAATACGAGGAGCTGCAATATTACAGAAACGGTCCATAAAGTCAAGCATTCTTTGGCCACGAAGTGTAACTTTGAGTCCAATTGCTTGATCCTCTCTCAGCTTAAAGTTTGAAATCGCTTTTTTCGCACGTGTAACAATCGGCTTTTGACCAGAAATCAGTGTAATTTCGTTGATACAGTCGATCACTGCGTTCTTGTCTTTAGATGCTTCTGCGATACCCATGCTGATAACGATCTTCTTCATAGAAGGAATCATCATCTTATTTGCATATTTAAACTTCGCAAGAAGTGCTGGTCGTACATGCTCGTTAAAGCGTTGTTTAAGTCTTGACATAACGGTTACTCCTTCGCCTGTTTCATCGATCGCCATACATTATTCTGGCCATCTTTTTTATAAACGAGCTCTTTAGCACCGTCTTTTGCAACATTCACATGCAATTTAACTTTATTGCCTGCATCATCGCAAGGAGCTACGTTAGAAACGCTTATTGGACGTTCCATCTCTACCACGCCGCCCTTTGGGTTTTGTTGTGAGCGCTTTACGTGTCGCTTGCAAAGGTTAATACCTTGCACGAGCACTTTGTCGCCGACGCTGCGAATAACAGTACCTGTCTGCCCTTTCGAGTTACCGGCTGTAACGAGTACTTTGTCTCCGGCACGAATTTTTTTAGTTTGATTTCTCATCAGTTTCTACCTTAAATAACTTCTGGCGCTAAGGAACCAATCTTCATATACCCTCTGTCGCGAACTTCGCGAGCGATAGGTCCAAAAATACGTGTTCCTCTTGGATTACCTTTATCGTCAATGATCACACAGCTATTTTTATCAAAGCGTATGAAACCATCTTTTCTGCGAATAAAGCGCTTTGTGCGGACGATTACAAATCGTACAACTTCGCCTTTCTTCACTGTGCCGTTTGGTTTTGCACGCTTTACGCTGCCGATACCAACATCACCGACTCCCATGTAGCGTCTCTTTGAGCCACCTAATACTTTGAACAGACCAATTTCTTCTGCACCAGTATTGTCTGCCACTTCCATTCTGCTTTCTTGTTGAAGCATAATTCACTTACTCCTATTGATCTCGAAGCTACTTCTGAAGTTTCTGTTCTACTTCTACTACGCGCCAGCGCTTAAGCTTCGACATAGGACGCGTTTCCATAATGCTTACAACATCGCCTTCACGGGCGCTGTTAGACTCATCATGAGCATAGTATTTCTTTGAACGGGTGATAATTTTATCGTAGCGTGGGTGACGAATTGTCCTCTCCACACGTACTACAACCGTTTTTTGCATTTTATTCGATACTACAACGCCTTTTCTTGTCTTGCGGCTTGTTGTGCGTATTTCTTTCTGCTGTTCCATATATATAAACTCTTACGTTTTAAGCGTTTTGCTGTAACTCACGTTCTCTAAGCACGGTAAGTATACGCGCAACGTCTTTTCTTTTCACCTGAATTTGTGCAGGTTTTACATCTTCTTTCTTAGAAGATACTGCATTACGTAATCCAAATATTTCTTTACGAAGAACTAGCACTTGTGCTTCAAGCTCTTGTGTGCCTTGGCTGCGTAGTTCTTTTGCTTTTGCCATATTAATTAATCTCCTATACTCTTTCTACGCGCTCAACAAATCGGGTCTTAATTCCCAATTTAGCAGCAGCTCTTCTGCAAGCATCTTGTGCGACTTCTTTTGGTACATTAGCTACTTCAAAGATAACTCTGCCCGGTTTCACTGGAGCAACCCAGTGATCTAGGTTACCTTTACCCTTACCCATACGAGTTTCGGCAGGCTTCTTTGTTACTGGCTTATCTGGAAACAGACGAACCCAAACTTTACCACGACGGTTAAAGAAACGGGTGATCGCAACGCGGCAAGCTTCGATCTGTTGGCTAGTTATCCAGCCACGCTCGAGAACTTGGATTCCAAAATCGCCGAAATCAACGAAGGTAGCTCCGCTAGCAACGCCAGTTAGGTGGCCCTTCATCATCTTGCGATGTTTTGTTTTTTTAGGCATTAAGGTCATAAATCATTCACTCCAGCATTAGGCAACTTGAATTATGCAAGTTGTGCCTGTTCGGTTTTAACTCTTTTAGCGGCAATAACATGCTCACCGCGATTAATCCACACTTTGACACCGATCGAACCATATGTTGTCTCAGCACGGCCGTAGGCAAAGTCAATGTCGTTACGGAGTGTTTGAAGTGGGATAATACCCTCTTTGTACCACTCGCGGCGCGCAATCTCAGCACCGCCAAGACGGCCTGATACCTGCACACGTACACCAAGACCACCAGCTTCGAGAACGCTTTGCATTGCTTTTTTCAATGCGCGGCGAAATGGGATACGACGCTCAAGCTGCTTGGCAATGCCGTCAGCAACGATTTTTGCATCGAGGTCTGGTCTTTTAATTTCTTCAACTTCGATCCACACTTCTTTACCGGTCATTTTAGAAAGCTCACCACGGAGAACATCGATCTCGCTTCCTTTTTTACCGATTACAAGACCTGGTCTTGCGGTATGGATTGTAATTTCAATTTTGTCACTCATACGGCGAATGTCGATGGCCGATGTGCCTTGGCAAGCAGGCTGCTTCATTAAGAATGCGCGAATTTTGTTATCTTCGAGCAACAATGTTCCAAACTCTTGCTTGTTAGCGTACCAACGTGATTTCCAACCTCTGTTAAGAGCTAGGCGAAACCCAACTGGATTTGTCTTCTGACCCATTACATTCTCCTTATTGCGTACTTACGACGACTGTAAAATGACTTGTTCGCTTTATAATTGGATGCCTTTGTCCGCGGCTACGTGGTTTTGCCCTCTTAAGTCTTGGGCCTTCGTCTACACGCACTTCTTGCACTTTAAGCTTTTCGCTTGTTGCATCAGACTGCATCTCAGCATTTGCTACGGCGCTGTTCAATGTTTTAATAAGGAGTTTGCCCCCTTTCATTTGGCAATGCTCGAGCTGAACTCTTGCCTGAGGAACAGCAAGTCCCCTGATTAAATCAGCAGCAAGCCTTGCCTTTCGTGGGCTTATTCTCAGGTATTTTGTTATCGCTTTAAATTCCGACATTTTAATAATCCTTACGCTGCTGCTTTCTTAATTGGGTGACCTTTAAAGGTTCTCGTCGGAGAAAACTCTCCGAGTCTGTGGCCAACCATATTTTCGGTAACATATACCGTAATAAACTTGCGGCCATTGTATACATCAACTGAGTGACCGATCATCTCAGGGAGTATCATCGAACGACGGGACCATGTTTTGATGGTCTTTTTTTCTTTTCGGCTGTTTAGATCCACAACTTTCTTAATGAGATGGTGGTCAACAAATGGGCCTTTTTTTAATGATCTTGCCATGTGATTAGTCCCTACGATCTTTAATAATGAATCGGCTTGTAGTCTTGCGCTTCGCACGAGTACGTAAACCTTTTGTAGCCATCGCCCATGGTGTTTGAGGGATGTAGCCATTATGCTTACCTTCACCACCACCGTGAGGGTGGTCAACAGGGTTCATAGCTGTACCGCGAACAGTTGGGCGTATACCCTTCCAGCGATTTCTTCCAGCTTTACCTTCTACGCGAACATTATGCTCTGCGTTAGAAACAGTACCAAAAGTTGCTCGGCATTCTTCGTTCACATTGCGCATTTCACCAGAAGGAAGACGGATTGATGCAAAACCGTTGCTTCGACCCATAAGCTGGGCTGAAAGTCCTGCTGATCGCACCATTTTTGCTCCCTTACCAGGAATCAACTCGATGTTGTGAATTGTCGCACCAACCGGCATATACTTAAGTCTTGTGCTGCTACCTGTTGTAAATACAGGATTTGTGTCAGATGAAAGAACTTTGTCACCAGCATTGAGGCCAACAGGAGCGATGATATAGCGCTTTTCGCCATCAGCGTAGTTTAACAACGCGATGAAAGCTGAGCGGTTTGGATCATACTCAATTGAACCCACGTTAGCTGGGATGTCAAGTTTGTCGCGCTTAAAGTCGATCAAGCGGTAATGTTTCTTATGTCCACCACCTCTGTGGCGGCATGTTACATGGCCATTGTTGTTACGGCCACCAGTGCGCTTTTTACGAGAAAGAAGCGACTTAGTTGGCTTTACTGTGGCACGTTTCCCAGGAACGCGAGTTAGCTGCGCGTTGTCAGACAACACGAGCCAGCGATTGCTAGGAGTATTTGGTCGAAATGTTTTTAGCATGGTAGTAGTTTCCTATATCCTCTAGCTATTCATCAATTTGGTCGCCAACAGCGAGTGTAACAATTGCCTTCTTTTGAAGGGTGCTTCGGCCAGCATTCATGCGACCGCGTCTGTTGTACTGCTTCGGTTTGACGTTAATAGTGTTTACCGCAACTACGCGGATGTGCTTGTCGCTATAGATCTCTTCAAGAGCTTCAGCAATTTCATTTTTATTGGCTTTAGGATCGACCAAAAATGTGTATTTTGGGTTTTCGCATCTTGCCAGCGATTTATTGCTCGAGGCATCTTTTAGGCCTTGAAGCATACTTGTTTTTTCTGTGATATAGCGTCGCTTAATCACTTGATATGGATTGTTATGTTTCATCGTCTTATCCTTTTACCAGCCAATCTTGAAGCTCTTTATATCCAGCTTCAGTAATGACAATATGATTTGCCAAAATAACGTCGTAACCGCTCAATGTAGAAACAAGCTTAAAGCAGGCATTTGGGATATTGCGGATGCTTCGTGCGAAGACATCGTGCTTGTCTGTCGGAATCATAAAACGTTGTGTAATATCATCGATCGATACATCTACAAAGCTTGCTTCTGCTAAGAATAGTGTCTTACCAATAAGGCTATGCTTATCCATAAAGTTTTGGATATCGCGAGTTTTTGGTACTGACATTTCTGGTGTTTCGAGGATGAAGAACTGATTTGCTTGGATTTTGTCTGCGAGTAGTGCACGTATTGCAGCACGGCGTTCTTTTTTGTTGATTCGCACGTGTTGGTCATACTTTGTCTTTGGACCAAACGGACGGCCGCCGCCTTTATACTGCGTGGCTGCCAAGCTACCTTGACGCGCGTTACCAGTACCCTTCTGGGCGTGAGGCTTTTTCGTCGAGTGGTTTACATCTGAACGACCTTTGGTGTTCGCGTTCCACTGACGAGCGTTTGCTCTTAAAGCAACCAGATAATCTTTAATCATCTGACTATTCGCTTCAGCATGGCTGAGTTCTTCACTCACATCTACTTTGCCGACTTCTTCGCCTTTTAGGTTCACCTTTGGGAGGCGAATTTGGGTTTCTTTTTGCGTTGCCACAGCTTAAATTCCTATTTATGCTCTTTTATTTCTTTTTTGCCGTTTGCTGTTTCTTTACTGCGTTCTTTACAACGACAATCGCGTTTTTCGCGCCAGGAACAGCTCCCTCAACGAGGATAACATTATTTTCTACATCAATCGCAACCACACGAAGGTTTTGAACGGTAACACGCTCAGCACCCATATGGCTTGGACGAGGACCACCCGGGAAGCAGCGACCTGGAGTCGAACGCATACCAGTTGAACCTGCATGTCTATGGTGGCCAGAACCGTGAGATGCGCAACCGCCAGCATAGTTATACTTTTTAATTGTACCTTGGTAACCCTTACCAATCGATACGCCAGAAACGTCAACAAACTTTTCGCCTTCAAAAAGAGCTACATCGAGTTTTTGGCCAACTTGAAAGTTGCTGAGGTCATCTTGGCGTGATTCAAAAAGAAACTTGCTTGGAGCAACGCCTGCTTTTTGAAAGTGGCCTACTAAAGGCTTAGAAACTCTGTTCGCAATTGTGCGAGGGTCGTTTACACGAACTTCTTCAAAAGCGAGCTGCAATGCCTTGTAGCCGTCGTTTTCGTCTGTTTTAATTTGCGTAATTACATTTGGTTCTGCATGAATTACCGTGCATGTAACGACATTACCTTTGTCGTCAAAAACCTGCGTCATACCACGCTTTCTGCCCATTAAACTTTTTGTCATACTTGCAATCCCTTAGGTGCTCAAATAGAGATACTGAAACGAAAAGGCTACCAAAGCTTCAGTTTTTCTACAATTACTTTCTCGTAAAATATTCACTTTTTGCAGGTACATGAACCGTCTCCCCCTCAGAAAGTTGCCTTCGGCGGCGGGAAAAGATCCCAGAATCTGCATTATCGGTTAGAATAAGATACTCTTTTAGCTGATTAAAACGCAAGGATTCTGGCACAAAAATTACACCAGGCTGCTTAACAGCCCCCGTTATATAGAGCGTCATCACCCCTTTTGAAGGGACAATAATAAGCTTTTCGTGCTTCACAGGCTCTTCTAGGACCATTTTCGTAATATCGGCATCTGGTGAAAGTGTAAAGTGCGCAAGCACATCTGCAAGCGTGGTTCCATAGGCAATTTCGACCTCGTGCGGGTCTACAACGGCCCCTAGGCATGAAACTTTGAGAGTTTTGGTGGTTTTATTGAATTTCTGCTGCTTGTTGGAAAAGGAAGTTGCTGCAAATGTTGCAAGCAAGAGAAGCATGGCAGAGACTGCCAGCTTCTCTTTGAGACAGAGTGTCATCCTGCCGCTGGACGCGTATTAACGTGCTTATGGACCTGTTGAACCATCTTCACAGCGCTTGTGCCAAAGAGAGCCACAAGGCGTAGCGCCTTCAACGTAACCGTTGCACCGCCCTCAAACGAAATTGCACCCAATTTCGCAAGGTCTAGAGCAATGACACATCCTCGGTCAAAGGTTAGATACCTTATGTTCCCTTGTTTATCCTTTGTGCCCCACTCTTTATAGAGCTCTGAGATATTGTGAGAAGCATCAAGGCCCCAACCGGTGTATTCAAACGGCTTTGCCCATGAGGTAAGGAAGTTCATCTTAGCTGTGGAAATTGACACAACTGCCATATCCTGCAAGAACTTAACGAACGTAATTACGTCTTTTACCAAGAAGGAAATACGTGCCGCAAGATAGTTTGCAGTTTGATATGTCTTATCAAGTGTAAATTCGTGTATGCGCTGGAACACATGAGGAACGCCAAGTCCCTTGTTTGCAGTTTCTAGCGTTGTTGCAAGTGTTGCAAAGCCGCCCACATCTTTACCAAACAACTCAATGCCTCGAATTACCGATGAGACTCCCCCTGCAAGCGAGCGTACGCCGCCCACTTCTTTGCAGAGCTCAGAAGTAATGTGAACGCCGGCTGCGCCTATTGAAGCAACTGTTTTCACGCCGCTCCATGCATACGATGATGCTACTCTTTGCCTTGCGCTTTCAGCATAAATTTGTACTCTTTGGCCTACACCTTGAGCATACTCTCGTACTGTGTCTATCATTTTTTAACCTCTTGTGTATTTTTGGGGTCTGCAAGCCATGAAGCAGCGCCTGTCGTAACAGCAATAACTGCGAATGCGCCTGGATTTGAAAGCTTTGCAAGCTCAAATGTAATTGCAAAAATGTAAGCAGCGCAGCTTATTGCAGAGAGTGTATGAGAGACAACGTTCTCACCCTTCTGAATAGCAACGTGGTCTGCGTAGATGTAGCTTGCGAGGCCAACGATAAACGCTCCGTTCATAAGCTTTGTATCTTTAAGAACTTCTATCACCTTTTTGCCTGCAGTTCCGCCAATAGATGCAGCAACAGCCGCAGCCTTGTCAAAACTAAACACTTTTTGATCTACAAGCCAGTGAAGAGTAGAAATGCCTCTACCAACGAAAAGTGCAACTTCTGAAATCAGGTTGGAAATCTTGCTGTTTTTCCAATCTTTTAGCAACTCGCCGCTTGTAATGTAATCAGCTGAGTGTGTAAAGCGTGCAATCTCAAGAACTCCGCACGTTGTTTTAAGCATAGAAAGAGCAGGTCTTGAAACTGCCTCAACTTTTGATCCAAGGTCAATAAGCTTAATGAATTCCGACACAGATTGGAGTGTCAAATCAAGAGCATATGCGCTTTTTGCCAAATGGCCAATAGCACAAGCTGCATTTTTTATCGGAGTTACAACATCTTGTAATCCAATAGCATATGGTGATGAAGTAGATGCTTCAACGGATGACATAAAAACTGCCTATATAAATTTATTTGGGTACCAGACTTCTCTCTAGAATTGTGAAGTCTGCCACGGATATTACGCCGAGAGAGAATTTTCAGCAATTTATACCTGAATCTATATAAATTAGTTGAATTATATCTATCAAAATGTTTTTTTAAGGTAAACCTGAGGAGGATATATGAAGCTCTTATTATCGCTATGTTTACTTTCAGCCCCGCTTGCGGCTATGACCCCAGATGAGGGATTGCAAAGGCTAGTTGATGGCAATAATCGCTACACACAAGACCAATTTATTAGCCCCGACAGAACCCAAGAACGTCGCGAAGAGGTGGTATCTGTACAAAAACCCTATGCTATCATCGTAGGCTGCTCAGATTCGCGCGTATCGCCCGAAATCATCTTTGACCAGGGAATCGGTGACCTCTTCGTTGTGCGCGTAGCTGGCAACGTTGTAGGGCCTGTAGAGCTTGATAGTATCGAATACTCTGCAGCAGTGCTGGGCTCAGTAACAGTACTTGTTCTTGGCCACGAAAACTGCGGTGCTGTGAGGGCCGTTTTAGCTAACCAGACAAAAGACATTGAAGCAATCGCAGAGCTTATGGAAAAGGGCATTGCCCCCTTTAGAAATGACCAAGCTGATGCTGTTTCCAATGCTATAAAAGCCAACGCCCGTGCTATGGCTGCCTACATCAAAACAACGCCTATCCTAGGTGCTCTTATCAAAGATGGTAAACTCAAGGTTTATCCAGGCTATTACAACCTGAAATCTGGTAAAGTGGACATCCTAGACGAGAAATAAGATCTTGGGCCCTTCGGGGCCCTACATACCCATCATCATGTTGCGACTCAGATTATTCATAATCCAGATAGAGAAGAGAATAATCAGCAGAATAAGCGAAACCGTAGAGATAAAAACCCCTAAATTCCAGCGTATACCCGTTTCTCGCCATACATCGAGAAAGAAAATAAACTGCACTGTCGCCTGGCACAACGCAAGGCCAATAATAACGGCGACGGCTCCGTGAACGGTGAGCTGAAAAAGCTCCGGTCGCGTGATCACAAAATAGGCCGCAAGCGTTAAGAAAAGCGATGCTAAGTAGCCGATTGTACGTAGCTTAACCATATAAATGCCCCATGCCGTAAACAATCGTAAAGATAAAGATCCAGACAAAGTCTAAAAAGTGCCAAAAGAGCGCCATGCGGAAGAGTCTGGAAACACTCGCTGAGTTAAAAGGCCTGATCCAGATACGCACCATCATCACAGCCATCCAGACAAGACCCCAAAAAATATGAAATCCGTGCGTACCTACAAGCGTAAAAAACGATGAGAGCGAGGCACTTCTTTGTGGAGTTGCGCCTTCTGAAAAAAACTTCATAAATTCCGAAATTTCAAGCACAAGAAAGGCAAGCCCCAAGACAAAAGTAGCTAAAAACCAGAGTGTTGAAGACAGTTTTTTCCCTTTATGCACTTCGCACATTGCAAGCGCGCAAGTAAAAGTACTTGTAAGCAGCAAAATCGTCTCTTCAAGCGCAGCTGGCATATGAAAGAGTTCATGATTTGTAGGACCCCCATATGTTGCCCCTCGCAGTACAATAAATGCTGCAAACAGCACTCCAAAGATGACAAGATCGGTCATAATATAGATCCAAAAGCCAAAGACTTTTGAGTCATCTTCGTCATGTTCTATGTGATGCGCTACTTCCATACCTGCTCCTCGATCTTCTTTATCTCGTCTACTGGTAATGTGTATTCCATATGTTCATCGAATGAAAGAATAACGATGCAGGCAACCACCGCAACGAGCCCCAAAAGAATAAGCCAGTAGATGTGCCAGACAATTCCAAAAGACATAATGAAGGCAAAGAGAGAGATATAAATTCCCCAACCGGTATTTCGAGGCGTATGAAACTCCTTATAATCAGTAGGATGCTTCCACCCTTCCTTTTTCATCGTCCAAAATGCGTCGCGGCCATGCACTTCCGGAATAATGGCAAAGTTATAAAATGGCGGTGGTGATGGAGTCGACCACTCTAACGTTCTGCCATTCCACGGATCACCAGTAGTATCACGATCTTTTACTTTGATGCTTACATAAATCTGTCGTATTTGAGTTACAAGACCTGCCATGATGCATAAATAGCCTATTAATGAAGCAATGTAAAGTGGCTGAAACTCTGTTGGTGTTGCGTAATGATCAAGCCTGCGGGCAGCCCCCTTAATACCCAAGATATACATTGGAGTAAATGCAATAAAAAAGCCCACAAGCCATAGCCAAAAGGCCTTTTTTCCCAACTCATCATTGAGCTTAAAACCGAAAATTTTGGGAAACCAGTAGGTAAGCGCAGCAAAAAAGCCAAAGAGCGCAATCCCTACAATCATCGTATGAAAGTGCGCCACTAAAAAGAGACTGTTATGCACCTGAAAATCAGCCGGAGGCGATGCCATAAAAAGGCCTGCCATGCCGCCGAGCATAAAAAGCGCACCAAAACCCATAAACCAGTACATAGGCGACTGAAAGACCACCTTGCCTTTTGCCATAGTAAGAATCCAGTTAAAGACCTGCACGCCCGATGGTATGCCAATCAAGAGCGTTACTACGCCAAAAAAGGCGTTCACATCAGCTCCTGCGCCCATAGTAAAGAAGTGATGGAGCCATACTAAGAAGGATAGTGCCGTAATAAGCATCAACGCTATTACCATAGACAGATAGCCGGTAATGGTCCTTCGTGAAAATGTGGCCACTATCTCTGAAAAAACGCCAAATGCTGGAATAATCAGAATATAGACCTCTGGATGACCCCACATCCAGATAAGGTTTGTGTACATCATCTGATTGCCGCCAAAGCCGGTTGTAAAAAAGTGCATATCAAAAAAGCGGTCAAGCCAAAGAAGTAATGTGGTTGCCGTCAAAACCGGAAAAGCCGAAATTACAAGCACCATACCACACAAAGAAGCCCAAACAAAAAGAGGAAGTCGCAGCATGGTCATTCCATGAGCCTTCTTTTTGATAATAGTGACGATAAAGTTAATGCCAGCAAAGAGACTTCCAAGCCCTGAAAGCTGCAAGCTCCAAATAAGATAGTCAACGCCCTCGCCTGGGTTAAATTCTATCTCAGATAAAGGCGCTATGGCAAGCCAGCCAGT
>JAFEGT010000049.1 GCA_018239765.1 Verrucomicrobiota bacterium | reverse complement strand
AAATATGTGAGGGGATTCAAGAGGTCCCTGCAGCACTATCTGGGTGGTTAGTTGGCTCACTTCGTTGGAGGCAAGAACATGAAGATTTGATTTTCTGTAAAGATCTCCGCCAAACTCTAATGATCCTTGTGTAAGAGCAAAGCTTTTCGAGGCGAAGTCAAGGGTGCCGGAGGTAAGCATAATCTTACCCTTTACATCGATATCTTTGTTCTTGCCAGTGACCTGAGCATTGCCCTTCCAGGTCGATTCAAGGCCCATGCCACGTACAAAGCCCTGTTCAAGATTAAGCGCAAGGTCAAGTGTTGCGTTAAAACCTTGATTTATCTGGGGCTTCTGCTTTTTGCCGATATAGGTAATATCGAGCTTTGGAATCTCTTTGGAGAGGTTTGATGATAAAATAAAGGCTGCATCATGTAGGTCAAATTCGCCGCTAAAATGTCCGTGAGTAGCATCGCCTGCAATAGTGATTGTACCCGAAGCAGTAGCTGTAGTGTCGTCGAGGATGATGGTCTGAAAGTTTTTGCTTTTCCCATCTATTCTGTAGTTGAGCTTTTTGCTAATAAGATTTTTTATCCATCCCGTAGCTTCAAAGCTGCCTGAAGAGCCATCATCAGAGCGAAGTTTATCTATATAGAGGGCGTTGTCTTCTAAATGGCCACTCATCTGAACATTGTTAAAGAGCGTTCCAAGACAGGGTACAAAAAGTCTGCCATCATTCCAGCTGCAGCTGCCTGTTACAGTTGGGTTATACGCAAGTCCATTTACCTTTGCATCAATCTGTACGATGCCTTCCATAATCTCATCTTCGTCAAGGTAGGATGAAAGTAGGCTGTTTAGGTCAAATTCCGACTGAATCTCGGCTGTAAGTTTTTTTGTTTCAGAAAAACGAAGCGGGCTAAAGTCAAGAGGCGCTGTAAGACGAAACTGTGTCGGCTTTTTTAGGCTCAAGCCCTCTATTTCTGAGGAAACATTGAGCACACCTTCTTTCAGTTTGATTTCGCACGAGGCAGCAAGGGGAGGAGCATCCAGTTTTTTGGGGTTCCAAAGAGAAAGTGCTGAAGAGGCTACTGTCATCACAAGTTCAGGGTTTTCTTGCTTACCTGAAAGGGCTAGATGGCCCGAGATTGCACCAAAGAGTGTTATGTCGCCTAAAATGGGATCAAAACATTCTAAGGGGAGGTTTGCATAGGTCAGGTTTGCAAAAAGTCGCTTATCAGAAAAGAGGCCATCACCCTGTACAAGCATGTTTGTGTCGGAAGTAAATTCAAAAGGAAATATGTGAAGACCATCGCTATCTTGGCTTATATGAACAGGAGCGCTATTTTTTATGGTATGGCCACCGGAGAGTGCTTCAAAGGTCTGTATTGTGCATGACGAAGTTGTGTAGAATCCTGATGAGTCAACTCTACATGGGCCATAGTCACTTTCACCTTCGATATGAAGGTTGTAGGGTAGCTCCTGATCAGGAGTATAGTTTGTGTCAATATGCAGCTGATGAATGCTAAGTCCCTTTTGCTCAATTCCTGTAGCATCAACCACTGCACGTACTGTAGGGTGTGAAAAGAGACCTTCAGAGTTTACGTTAAGGGTGAGCTGTTTGCAAAAGGGGGTATCGTGCGCCTTTACGATAATATCCATTTTTTGCGTAAGATCATCTTTGTCATTTTCGGTTTCTGGATCAAACGAAGCGTGTAGATACAGATTGTCGTTTTTTTTGCTTTCAAGCGACCCTCTAAGCACAAATGGATACAAAGAAAAACGCAAATCGCCTTCGATGGTGTGTTGTGGAAGGTTTATGGTAAAGTCTGGAAGGCGATGGTCGCTTGTAAAGCTACTGGAGATGCGCACTGGAAAGTCGTAGTTGCCATATTGAAGCGCTAGGTCGGTTTGAAAAGTGCCAGACTTGCCATCGGTAGTAACTAAGACGCTACAGTTTGGAATTGTATGGTCTTTAAACGCCACTTGAGAGGCTGAAACCATGCATGTTACGCTTTTGTCCTCAACCTTTAGGCTTCCCTGAATAGACTTAGGCACCGATATAGTAATGATGCGAGAGAGTGCGCTTGTATCTTGGGTGTCTTCAGCGCTTGCCAGAATCATCTCTTCAGTCACTCGCTTCTTTTTGCGACTATGTATGGGCTCGATTTTCTGACATGAAAGCTCCGAAGTCGCAAATGAAAAGTTGCTGCAGTCATGCGCTTCGAGCGTTCCTTCTGCCATAAAACGTATAATTGGGTTGAGCCCTGGCTTTGTTTTTTCTCGCTGCAAGCCACTTAAGGTCCAGCTTCCGGAAATAAATGGACTATTTGAGGGTTTAACACCTTCTAGTACACTCATAACCGCTTTGGTGTCAGCTTTTAGTGTGGTATCAAAGCTGAGGCGGTCGCAGGGAAGAGAAAAAAAGACGCTTCCATCAGCGGTTTTTAGTGCGTCTACAGAGCCTATGAGCGTAGTTGTTTCTTTGTTGCAGTCAAAATCGAGGCTGAGGCGTAAGGGTGAAAGCTCTTTTGCGTGAGGTTCAAGGGTAAGGCTCCCTTTCAGCTTCTCTTTTTGTGGGCTCCACGACATGTTGCCAGAAAGGTTATACAGGCAGGTAACGTCAGTCTGGTCGCTATACTCATTGAGCAGCATTTCATAGTAGGGTTTATCTACAGCGATATTGCTTAACCGAAGTGAGTGGACAGCACATGATGGCATCTGAATGGGCTTTTGCTCGCTGCTTTCTAGCTTGAATTTTGTGAGGTCGATTCCATCTGCGCATATCCAGACAAAGGCAAGTTTGCCAAAGAGGATCTCTGGCCAGCTGGGAATAAGGTCAACAGAAGCTATCTGCACCTTGCCAATTTCAGGGTGAGAGAGTGCAACGTTATCGAGCCCAAGCAGAAATGGGGGAGCGCCTCGAAAAGCGCCAACAGAGACGGTGTAGCCAGTTTCTTGCAAAAGTGCGCGCTCTAGTCTATTCTTTGCCCAGGTTTGAACAGATTCAAACTTTAGGCTAAGGCAAAACCCGACGGTAATCGCGATAAGGAATAGGACTGTATATCTGAGCCATTTTTGCATACTCCTATTCTATAGCACCTTGGGCTTTTTCTCGCCTTAAAACAATAATTCGCTTGTTATGATGTAAAAAATGTGTGATACTTGGTTTATATGACGACACGAGCTGCTTTTGACATTGGGTCTGGTGCAATACGTCTGCAGGTTGCAGATGTTAAAGACAAAAATATTAATTCACATTTTGTTGCCTACCGCACTATCGGATTTGCACGCGATCTTAAAACCAACGGTCGAGATGAGTTTAGTCCCCACATTATCGACAACGCTGTTACCCTTATACGTGAGCTTAAAGAGCTTGCAACTCCCTATAGCCCAAAAGTATATAAAGGTATTGCTACAGAGGCTTTTCGCCTAAGCAAAAACAGCCAACTGCTTATAGAGCGCATCTATCAAGAAACGGGTGTTGAAATCAGGGTTGTTTCTCATGAAGAAGAGGCAGAGTATGGCTTTTTAAATGCTCTTTGCCATTCAAAGCTGGCAAAAGAAGAGCTTATCTCTTGGGACAGCGGAGCTGGGAGTTTTCAGATAAGCTGCCATCATGGAGATCTTTTACTTGCACAGCTTGGCAGAATCCCTGTACAGCATTACATCATAGAAGTTGCGCAAGGCCAAGATTTTACTAAAAAGCACTCTCCAAATCCTATTTCCTATGAAGAGGCTATGCAAACGGTAGAGTTTATCAAAAAGCAGCTGCAGCCTGTGCCGGAATCATTGCGTTCTCATCTTGCCAAAGGAAAAGTTGTTTCGCTTGGAGCTCACCCTCGCCTGATTCCAAATAATAGCGAATATACGATTCAGGATGTAAAAGATCTGCTTTTATCGAGCCTCAACAAGTGTGATAGCGACTTTGATTCGGATGAGCCGCACTTTATTGTAAGCGACCTTATCTTAGAGTATAGCGTTATGCTGACCCTGGGCATCCAAAAGGCGTACCGCCTTTCTACGAAAGAATCTGGCAACACCTCGGGAGTGCTCATCCATCCCGAACTTTGGTTTGTAAATTAAGAATCTGAGCTTTTCAAATAACGTTATTGTATAATAAGGGCTATCTGTGCTACTGTTTTTAGCATGAGTAAACAAGATCTAAACAGTCACAGCACTTCTTTCTTTTGCATGAATAGCCATTCATGCGGTGCGGCTAGTCTTGTTTCGATTTTTGCTGTCTTGATTGTGCGCTAGCGCGCACATATTTACTATTTTTCCCATCTACAGTTATTAATTCAGTAAAAATTTTAAAAGAGATGTATTATGTCATCATCAGATCAGACTATGTGGTCTTCGTGGGTAGTTCCACCTTTTGCGGCAGGAGCCGCAATCATCCCGCCCTACTACGGATTTGTAGTTAAAACGGCACAACAACTTGGACAACCTGTACCTAAAATGGGTCCCGCTGATGTCCTTAGAGGCGGCTGCAGAATAGCGCCAACAGTTGCAGGGCTTGTTGGCATGCAAATGATCGTTCAAGGCTCTGTTGAGCAAAAAGTACAGGAAGTTGTAGGTCATGGTCAAGGCAAGGCGCCAACCATGTTTGAAACGGCCGCCAGCTCTTTTGTGGTAGGTGCGCTTTCAAGCCCGGCAATTGCAGTATTTAATGGGCAGGCAGCAGGTCAAACTCCACTGCATGCTCTTCGTAACATGTCGTTTAGACAGTTTGGAGCAATTTCTGTTCAAGAAACGGCGTTCGTTATGGGCATGAGTGCAAGCAGGCATATTAATGATGTTGCAAAAGGTTTTTTTGGCGATGGTGATGCAGTACAATATGGGTCAAGTTTTGTATCTGGTGCTATCGGCAGTCTTGCGGGCCACCCGGCAAATACAGCGCTTACACGCTGGCAAAATGGCCTTCCTGTTCAAGGGATTAGTCAGCTTGCACGTGGTGCTCCAGTAAAGGCCATGGCAACAGGCCTTTTCGCCGCTGGTTATCATGTAGTAAAAGATTTACTTAATAAACAGTAGTCTTTTAAATCAAGAGGCGGGTCATTCCTGACCCGCCTCTCTTCTATTTGGTTAAAGTAAATACCACTTTGTTTTTTTTTGGTTTTGAGTTCATTTGATTATTTAATTAAGAAAGTGAAAAAAACTGCTTTATTAGGTATGATAGAACGAAATGTAGATCTTTCTATAAATTATTTAATTATTTGGAATAATGAAACAGATAATCGTAGTCTTTACTTTCTTTATGAGCGCACTTTTTGCGACGCCTTTTCAGGTAGATTCTATTACCCATAAAATTTTTATGCCGCGCCACCTTGATATAGACGAGGTCCAATTTATGGAGAGCGTAGTGGCTACGTTGCCAAAAATGTCTTTTGTCTTCTATAGGCTTCCATTGGGTATGATGGGGTATACATCACACGATGCGGATGGTTCCGTTAATACGGTCTATGTGGATGGTGAATTTGGACCATGGGATGAGCCTTCATTCGAAGGCTATGTTGAATACGATTTGGTCTGTAAGTAATAACCTGAGTTTTGGGTTTTTCTCGTTGAGATTCAGAGAGATTTCGGCTCTTATTGCTATTTTTTCGCCGATGCTCATAGCCTAAGCCTATGGGCTTATCTTTACCTGTAATTTTCAAAAATTTTAAGAAAAGATAAGCCTGGTTTCGTTTTGCAAGAGGGAAGCGAAGTTTCTTAAAAATCGGGCAGTGGCACGCACCATAAGCGCTAACTTGTTTAGGGTTCTTGATCTTGAGAGCCTCTTGCAAAACTCGAGGCTCTTAATCTCTTAAGGCCTGAAGGGCCGACATATCATAGCCTAGGTCGGAGCGTAAGCGGAGGCCTAGGAATACAGAAAAATTAGTATTTGAGTCCTGTAAGGACGGCATTTATGGATAGAAATCAATGCCGTCCTTGCGAGGCTGTGAAAAATGATAAGCG
>JAFEGT010000048.1 GCA_018239765.1 Verrucomicrobiota bacterium | reverse complement strand
CTATCATGGTGATTGGACCATAACCCAGGCCGTTGGCCTGAATTCAGTTGTGCTTAGTTTTGCAAGAGGCTGTATGTTTTTTTATCGTTACTATCGTTCTATCGTTTTTATCTTTGAGAATTGCTAACATTCACTAAGCTCTCACGGAGCTCATCAACGGAGCAATTTTGGTAGTTCACAGATTCACACACCTCTTTAAAGGAGCAACGGGCGCATTTGGTGCGATCTTCAGTGTAGGCAAAATCACGAATGTCAGTATCGTGGAGTACAGAAAGTTTGTCGCAACTTGCCACAACGCTCTCTTCAACTTTTTTCAATTTTTCTTCATCTACACTTAGCTTTGTATAGCTGTTTTTAGCGACGTAAAAAGGACTTAAGACAATTTTATCAAACGGAACAGCCCAAACGCGGTTTGCAAAAAGGGCATAAAGCGCAAGCTGCTCTTCGGTTTTTTCGCTCTCTTCTCCTGTTTTCCAGTCAAAAAGTATAGCCTTATCACGCCACATGAGGGCAAAGTCTATAACAACAATAATCTTATATTTGCCTGCTAGCTGAAAGAAGGCAAGCTCTTCAATACTGAGCCAGCGTGAATCTGGATGAAAGGCAAGATTTTGCACCACAGGCGACTGGTACCAATTTTCTAAACAGGCTACAACCTTTTCTTCAGACGTTTTGAGATCTCGAACACCATCGCCATAATGGTATTCAAAAAGGTTGGTGTATTTTTTTGGAGACTCTTTCCATTTGCCGCTTTTAGCCTCTTCAATACCCTCATAAAAGGCATCTTTGGCATCAGCCACAAGGGCTTCGAGGGTAAAGGGTTTCTTTGTTTTTAGAAATTTTTCTATGGTTTCATGAACGCAAGAACCCACATAGGTTGGAATGCTCTGCATCTGTTTGAGCGCATAAAGTCTTGCCGAAAGTGGATCGATCTCTTTTCTTTTATCCCATGGAGTTTTTGGCCAGCCATTCCATGACCCGTAATAGGTATACCAGTACCTTTTTTGGCATTCAGTAAAAAGGCTTGCGCGCGAAAAAGACCAGCTAAACTCGTTAAGCAGCACCATAGGGAAGACCTTGCAACAATTCTTAAAATGACGTATTCTTTATAAGAATATCAGAGCAAGGATTTTACATGTTTTCATTTCTTAAAAGGCTTTTCGGAACTTCTCAGCAAAGAACACTTGCCAAGTATGACAGGATTGTGGCCCAAATCAATGCCCAAGAGCAAAAACTTCAAGGTCTCTCAGATGAAGAAGTACGCGCAAAAACGATAGAATTTAAAGAGCGCTTAAAAAAGGGCGAATCTCTTGATTCCCTACTTCCAGAAGCGTATGCCGTGGTAAAAAACGTCTGCCGACGCCTTGTGGGAACAGAAGTGCATGTTTCTGGCTACAACCAAAAATGGGACATGGTCCCCTACGATGTGCAGCTTAAAGGCGGTATAGCCCTGCATCAAGGCTACATTGCTGAAATGCAAACTGGTGAAGGTAAGACCCTGACAGCTTCCATGCCGCTCTACCTTAATGCCCTCACAGGTAAGCCTGTACATATCGTTACCGTAAACGACTACCTTGCCTTTCGTGACTGCGAATGGGTAGGTTCCATCTTCCGCTGGCTTGGTTTAACAACAGGCGTTATTACTCAGGAACTGCCCTACGAAGAGCGTCAAGAGATCTATCAGAAAGACATTGTCTACGGCACAGCCTCTGAATTTGGCTTTGACTACTTGCGCGACAACTCTGTCTCAATGCGTAAAGATGAACTTGTGCAGCGAGGCCACTACTTTGCCCTTATCGACGAAGTAGACTCTATTCTTATCGATGAAGCAAGAACTCCCCTTATTATTTCTGGCCCATCAGCTGCCAACAAGCAGCTCTATGCTGTGCTTAAAGATTCTGTATCGATGCTGGTGCAAAAGCAGCGCGACCTTTGCAGCCGCCTGGCAACAGAAGCCAAAAAGAAGCTCGATGCCCATGCTACAGACGAAGCTATAGACGAAAAGAATCTTTCAGAAGATGAGCAAAACGCCCTTAGAACCATGTGGCTTGTAAGCAAAGGTATGCCACGACATAAGATCCTGAAGCGCCTTCGCGAAGATCCCGCTATGCGTCAAGCTATTGACAAATGGGATTTATACTTCTATGGCGAGCAGAACAAAGAAGAGCGCGCTAAATTTATGGCCGACCTCTTTATTATCGTCGACGAAAAGGCCAACGAGTATGAACTTACTGACAAAGGCATCGCTGCTTGGCAAGAGTGCGGCGGCAAGGAAGATGACTTTGTAATGCTCGACCTTGGCCATGAGTTTTTACTTATCGATCAAGATCCCACACTCTCTGAAGAAGAGAAGATGAAGAAAAAGGTCGAAATCCAAGACGAAGATGGCTTACGTAAAGAGCGCTCACATAACCTACGACAGCTTCTTCGCGCCCACCTGTTGATGGAGCAGGATGTAGACTATATCGTGCAAGATGACAAAATCATCATCATCGATGAAAACACAGGCCGTCCACAGCCAGGTAGAAGGTTCTCAGATGGCCTTCACCAAGCGATTGAAGCAAAAGAGGGAGTCTCTATCCAAAAAGAGACCCAAACCTTTGCAACGATTACCCTGCAAAACTACTTCCGCATGTATACCAAGCTTGCTGGTATGACAGGTACAGCGATTACAGAAGCTCATGAACTTAAAGAGATCTATAAAATCGACGTACTGCAGATACCTACCTATAAGGAATGCATACGCACCGATGCTAACGACGAAATGTACATGACCGAGCGTGAAAAGTATAACGCCATCCTAAAAGAGGTGCGCGAAATTCACGCGAAAGGTTGCCCTATACTTTTGGGTACTGAGTCTGTAGAGGTATCTGAAAAGCTTGCCCGTATCTTAAAGCTAAACCACCTTGAGCATACGGTGTTAAACGCAAAGAACCACGCGAAAGAAGCTGAAATCATCTCCATGGCAGGCCAAAGAGGCGCTATTACCATCGCTACAAACATGGCAGGTCGTGGTACTGACATTAAGCTTGGCGAGGGCATTGCAGCTCTTGGCGGTCTTCATGTTATAGGCTCCACTCGCCACCAATCTCGCCGTATCGACCGCCAGCTTCGCGGCCGTAGCGCACGTCAAGGTGACCCTGGAGCATCGAAGTTCTTTATCTCCCTTGAAGATCCACTTATGAGACTTTTTGCATCGCCATCGCTCACAGCGCTGCTTGCAAAGTTTCGTCCACCAGAAGGCGAGCCAATTTCAGCTCCAATCCTCAACCGTTCTATTGAAACGGCGCAAAAGCGTATTGAGGGTCGCAACTACACCATCCGTAAGCATACCCTGGAGTATGATGATGTGATGAATAAGCAGCGTCAAGAGATCTACTCATTCCGTAACGACCTGTTACACACTGAAGATAGCTTTGCTCTTGCTGAAGATATGATCGGCAGCATGCTTGATATGGGCGCTGAGATCTACTTTAAAAACCGCTCTAAAGATTGGAATCCAGAAGGCTTCCGCCAGTGGCTGTCAGAATGCACACCAGTATCTTTTGAGCCTGGCTTCTTTGATGATGACAGACTCGACACCAAAGAAATCGTTGCCCGCGCTGAAGAAAAAATCTTGGCCGAGTTTAGACATAAGATCGAACGCGAAAAAGAAAAAGCCGCACAGCTTATCCAGCACCCAGATTTTGATGCTAATAAGATCATATCAGATGCTATGCGCAATATCATGGTACGCACCATTGACAACCTCTGGCAAGAACATCTTCTTGCTATGGACCACCTACGTTCAGATGTATCCTTGCGTGCTGTAGGCCAGAAAGATCCTCTCATGGAATTTAAACATGAGGCCTTTAACCTCTTTGAGCAGCTTACACTAAAGCTTAAAGAGAATATGTCTCGTACGCTCTTTAAGTTTGAGATGTTCCCGAGCCATATCTTCCAAGGCCATCGCATGACGCCAGAAGAGCTTCTGCTTGAAACTGACCGTTCACTTGTCTCTGACATCGAAGAAGAGGAAGATGTGTACGAAGAAGAGCATGAGTCAAATGGTGATAGCGAAGTTGACCTTCCTGTTCAGCCTATCAGCGTAGGCCCAAAAGTTGGCCGCAATGACGACTGCCCATGCGGCAGCGGCAAAAAGTACAAAAAGTGCTG